>JBFXGQ010000252.1:0-6892 GCA_050177915.1 Pseudodonghicola sp.
ACCAGATAACGGGCCTGGGTGCCCTTGCCCGCCCCCGGCGGGCCCATAAGAAAGATATTCATCGCCGTGCCGGCCCTCGTTTTGCACGTTTCTTGTTACCGCTGCGCCCGCGCAGCTGGGATTTCTCGATCAGACCTTCGTACTGATGCGCCAGAAGATGGCTCTGCACCTGCTGGATGGTGTCCATGGTCACCGACACGATGATCAGGACCGAGGTGCCCCCGAAGTAGAACGGCACATGGAACTGGCCGCGCAGGATCTCGGGCAGCAGACAGACGGCAGCCAGATAGGCGGCGCCCAGCACCAGGATGCGGTTCACCACATACTCGAAATACTCGGCGGTCTTCTTGCCCGGGCGGATGCCGGGGACAAAGCCGCTCTGGTTCTTCAGGTTGTCGGCGACATCGTCCGGCTTGAACGACACGTTGAACGTGTAGAAATAGGCGAAGAACACGATCATCGAGGCGAAGAACAGCAGATAGAGCGGCTGGCCCGGGCCGAAGTTGGCCAGCAGCCAGGACATCACCGGCCCGCTTGCCGCGCCCGAGGAGAAGGTCGAGATCGTCACCGGCAGCAGCAGCAGCGACGAGGCGAAGATCGCCGGGATGACGCCCGCCGGGTTCACCTTGATCGGCAGGTGCGACGAGCCGCCGTCATAGATCTTCATCCCCACCTGACGGCGCGGATACTGGATATGGATCTTGCGCAGCGCGCGCTCCATGAACACCACGAAGGTGATGACCACGATCACCATCAGGATCGCACCGATGATCACCGCCGGGCTCAGCGCGCCGGAGCGGCCGGAGGCCAGGAACTTGGCCAGCGCCGCCGGAACCTCGGCGATGATGCCGACGAAGATGATCAGCGAGATGCCGTTGCCGATGCCGCGGCTGGTGATCTGTTCGCCCAGCCACATCAGGAACATGGTGCCGCCGACCAGGGTGATCATGGTGGAGAAGCGGAAATAGAGCCCCGGATCGGTGGCCAGGTCGCCCGATTCCAGCGACACCGCCAGCCCGTAGGCCTGAACCGTCGCCAGCGCCACCGTGCCGTAGCGCATGTACTGGTTGATCTTCTTGCGGCCCTGCTCGCCCTCTTTCTTCAGCTGTTCCAGCGCCGGCACCATGGCCGTCAGCAGCTGCACGATGATCGAAGCCGAGATATAGGGCATGATGCCGAGGGCAAAGATCCCCATCCGCCCCAGCGCACCGCCGGTGAACATCGACACCATGCCGCCGATGCCCTGCCCCGCGCCTTCCATGAACTGGCGCAGCGCCGCGCCGTCGATCCCCGGAACGGGGATGAAGGTGCCCAGCCGGTAGACGATCAGCAGGCCCAGGGTGAACAGGATTCGGTTGCGCAGATCGGTGGCTTTGCCAAGGGCGGCCCAGCTGGTGTTCGCCGCCATTTGTTCTGCTGCTGATACCATGAAAGAGGTCTCTCTTATGACTGCGCCGCCCGGAGCCGTTTTCCGGCTCGGGCGGCGTCATGGAAAACTGAGGTCTATGTAAGCGGCTGCGGCGCCGCTCACAACCGCTTACGCGTCAGCGGCGGCGGTTGCGACCTTCAGCGAGCCGCCCGCTGCCTCGACGGCAGCGACTGCCGATGCCGAGGCGCCAGTGACTTCGATGTTCGCTTTGGCGCTGAATTCGCCCTTGGCCAGCACGCGGATGCCGTCCAGCTTGCGGCGCACCAGACCGGAGGCGACCAGCGCGTCCTCGGTGATGGCAGCCGAGGCGTCCAGTTTGCCGGCTTCGATGAATTTCTGGATCAGGCCCAGGTTCACAACGGCATAGTCCTTGCGGTTCGGCTTGTTGAAGCCGCGCTTCGGCAGCCGTTGGTACAGCGGCATCTGGCCGCCTTCATAGCCGTTGATGGCCACGCCCGAACGGGATTTCTGACCTTTGATACCGCGGCCGGCGGTCTTGCCCTTGCCCGAGCCGGGACCACGTGCGATGCGCTTGCGTTTCGGGGCGGCGCCGGGGTTGTCGCGCAGTTCGTTGAGTTTCATGTCGCTTCTCCTTGCCGGATACGCCCCCGAAGCGGATGGGACGACCACGGCGTTTCTTGGTTTTGATGAATCGGACCCAGGGGGCCACCGGCCGCGTATAGACGGGGTGCGGCCGCGATGCAAGGATTTGCTGGGACCGGCCGCCCTACCCCCGACGCCACCCACGCCCCAACACCCTTCCACCCGACAGAGGTTCGCGCCCGCCCCTCAGGGCGGGTCGGGTGCGAACCGGATCGCAGGCGATCCGGCATTTTGCGAGCCCGGCCGTTCTGCAACGGAGTTAGAGGCATCACACTGGTTTGGACGCCACCACGTCGCCTCCGAAGACGCCCTACCGCGCCTTCCGCAGCTCCGGCGCCACCCTGGTGCCCAGCAGCTCGATCGCCTTCAGCATCTCCTTGTGCTCGATGATGCCGATCGCCATCTGGATCGACACCCGGTCAAAGCCCAGATCCTGTTTCAGCCCCAGGATCTTGTCGACCAGCTGCGCCGGGCTGCCGACGAACATCGCCCCTTCCGGCCCAATGGCGGCATCGTATTGCGCGCGGCTTTGCGGCCCCCAGCCGCGTTCGCGGCCGATCTGGTCCATCACCGCCTTCTGCGCCGGATAGAACAGGTCGGCGGCGCGCTGGCTGTCCTCGCCGACGAAGCCGTGGACGTTCAGCGACACCCGCGCGGCCTCGGCGTTGCCCGCCTGCGCCGCCGCGCGGCGATAAAGATCGGCCAGCGGCGCGAATCGGCGCGGGGCGCCGCCAATGATGGCCAGCGCCAGCGGACAGCCCAGCACGCCGGCGCGGATCATGCTGTCGGGGGTGCCGCCGGCGGCAATCCAGATCGGCAGCTTGCCGTGCACCGGCCGCGGATAGACCCCCAGCCCCTCGACCCGCGGGGTATGCGTCGATCCCGCCCACCGCAGCCGCTCCTCGGCGTTGATCGCCAGCAGCATCTGCAGCTTTTCCTCGAAGAGCGCGTCGTAATCGTTCAGGTCATAGCCGAACAGCGGAAAGCTCTCGATAAAGCTGCCGCGGCCCACCATCAGCTCGGCCCGGCCGTCGCTGAGGTTGTCGAGGGTGGCGAACTGCTGGAACACCCGGATCGGGTCGTCCGAGCTGAGCACCGAGACGGCGGAGGAGAGCCGGAGACGCCGCGTGGTCCGCGCCGCCCCCGCCAGCGTCACCGCCGGCGACGTCACCGCGTAGTTCGGCCGGTGATGCTCCCCCAGCCCGAAGACGTCGAGACCGACCTGATCGGCCAGCTCGATCTCCTCCATCAGATTGGCGAACCGCTGACGCGTGTCGACCTTCAGCCCCGTCGCCGGGTCCCGGCCCACGTCGCCGAAGGTATAGAGCCCAACTTCCATGATCGCCTCCCGTTGCCTGTGCACAGGCTAGCCCCCGGCCGGCCCGGCGCCTAGCCCCCGCCCTGCACAGGACTTGTGCGGCACCCGCGGCGGCGACCAACGCAAAAGCGGCGCCCCGGGGGACGCCGCTTTCGAACTGTCGGTCCTGTGTCGGAGCGGGGCTCAGCCGCGCTCTTCGACGATCTCGACCAGATGCGGGATCGAGTTGACCATGCCGCGGACCGAGGGGGTATCCTCCAGCTCGCGGGTCTTGTGCATCTTGTTCAGGCCCAGGCCGATCAGCGTGGCACGCTGTTTGGACGGGCGACGGATCGGCGAGCCGATCTGCTTGACAACGATGGTCTTGGCCATGGGTTACGCCTCCTCTGCGACGGGCGCCGGGGCCTCGTCCCGCTTGGGCAGGATGTCGGCGACCTTCTTGCCGCGGCGCTGTGCCACCAGGCGGGGCGACTGCTCTTTCTTGAGGCCGTCCAGCGTGGCTCGGATCATGTTGTAGGGGTTCTGCGAACCGATCGACTTCGACACCACGTCCTTCAGACCCAGCATCTCGAACACGGCGCGCATCGGACCACCGGCGATGATCCCGGTGCCTTCCGGTGCGGCGCGCATGACGACCTTGCCGGCGCCCCAACGACCCTGCATGTCGTGATGCAGCGTGCGGCCTTCGCGCAGCGGCACGCGGATCATCTGACGCTTGGCCTGTTCGGTCGCCTTGCGGATCGCCTCGGGCACCTCTTTGGCCTTGCCCTTGCCGAAGCCGACGCGGCCTTTCTGGTCGCCAACCACCACCAGGGCAGCGAAGCCGAAGCGCTTACCGCCCTTGACGGTTTTCGACACCCGGTTGATCGCGACCAGACGATCGGCGAATTCCGGGGTTTCCTCACGTTCGCGGCGGGGACCGCGACGGTTCTCACGTTCTGCCATACGGCATTCCTTTCATCCTGGCGCCAGGCGCCGGTTTGTCCAATCCTGGTGAACCGCCGCAGGACGCGGCGCGTTCCCGGATCATCGGGGCGGCGCTGACGCCGCCCGCACGTTTAGATCTTCAGGCCGCCTTCACGCGCAGCGTCGGCCAGGGCCTTCACTTTGCCATGATAGAGGAAGCCGCCACGATCGAAGTAGGCCTCTTCGACGCCCGCCTTCTTGGCGCGCTCGGCAATCGCCGCGCCCACTTTGGTGGCCGCTTCGATGTTGTTCTTGCCGACAACGCCCAGATCTTTTTCCAGGGTGGAGGCCGAGGCCAGGGTCACGCCACGCACGTCGTCGATCAGCTGAACGCTGATGTTCTTGTTCGAGCGGTGCACCGAGAGGCGAAGCCGCCCGGCATTGACCTTGCGAAGTTTGTTCCGAACGCGCAGGCGGCGCTTCAGAAACAGGGTTCTTTTGCTGTTTGCCATCTGTTGCGTCCTTACTTCTTCTTGCCTTCCTTGCGGAAGATATACTCGCCCTTATAGCGGATGCCCTTGCCCTTATAGGGCTCCGGACGCCGCCATTCGCGGATGTTCGCGGCCACCTGGCCGACCAGCTGCTGGTCGATGCCTTCGACAACGATTTCCGTTTGCTTGGGCGCGGTGACGGTCACACCTGCGGGAACCTCGAAATCCACATCGTGGCTGAGGCCCAGGTTCAGCTTCAGGGTATTGCCCTGAATCTGCGCCCGGTAACCCACACCCTGGATCTCCAGCTCTTTCTTGAAGCCCTGGGTCACACCGGTGATCAGGTTGGCGATCTGGGTCCGGGACATCCCCCACTGCTGGCGGGCGCGCTTGGACTTGCCACGCGGCGTCACCTTGACCAGGCTGTCTTCCACGGTGATGGAGACATCGTCGGTCGCGGTAAAGGCCCGGGTGCCTTTCGGCCCCTTCACTTCGACGGTCTGGCCGGACACGCTGGCGGTCACGCCGCTGGGCAGCTCGACCGGCTTCTTACCAATACGAGACATGTCTTACCTCCTTAGAAGACGGTGCAAAGCACTTCACCGCCAACGTTGGCGCTGCGTGCATTTGCGTCCGACATCACACCCTTGGGGGTGGAGACAATCGACACGCCCAGGCCCTGACGGACCGACGGGATGTCCTTGACGCCCATGTAGACGCGACGACCGGGTTTGGAGACCCGCTTCAGTTCGCGAATGACAGGTTCGCCATCGAAGTACTTCAGGCTGATTTCCAGAGCCGGGTGGCCGTTCGCACCGGTCACCTTGTCGTAGCCACGGATATAGCCTTCGTCCGCCATCACATCCAGAACCCAGGCGCGCAGTTTCGACGCGGGGGTCAGGACGGTGCTCTTGCCGCGCATTTGCGCGTTGCGGATACGGGTGAGCATATCGCCGATAGGATCGTTCATCTCTATGCCCTCCTTACCAGCTCGACTTCACCAGACCGGGGATCTGGCCGTTCGAGCCGAGTTCCCGCAGCATGATCCGCGACACCTTGAGCTTACGATAGTAAGCGTGGGGGCGGCCGGTCAGCTGACAACGGTTGTGCAGTCGGGTAGCCGAGCTGTTGCGCGGCAGTTTCGCCAGTTTCAGACGCGCCTTGAAGCGCTCTTCCATCGGGCGGCTTTCGTCATTCGCGATGTCTTTCAGCGCGGCCCGCTTCTCGGCGTATTTCGCCACCAGCAGCTCGCGCTTTTTCTCGCGTTCGATCATTGCTTTCTTAGCCATGTCTATTCCTTCCCGCGATTAGCTGTTGAACGGCATGTTGAAAAGCTTCAACAGCGCCTTCGCTTCCGCGTCGGTGTTCGCCGTCGTTGCGATCACGATGTCCATCCCCCAGGTCTCGTCGACCTTGTCGAATTCGATCTCGGGGAACACAATGTGCTCCTTGAGGCCCATGGCATAGTTGCCACGGCCATCGAACGACTTGCCGGAGACGCCGCGGAAGTCGCGGATACGCGGCATGGCGACGGTGATCAGGCGATCGAGGAATTCATACATCCGATCGCCGCGCAGGGTCACCTTGGCGCCCAGCGGCATGCCTTCGCGAACCCGGAAGCCGGCGATGGATTTGCTGGCCTTGGTGACGACAGCCTTCTGGCCGGCGATGGCGGTCAGGTCTTCCTGAGCCGATTTCGCCTTCTTGCTGTCCCGCACCGCCTCGGCGCCGCAGCCGATGTTCAGAACGATCTTTTCCAGACGCGGGATCTGCATGTCGTTCTTATAGCCGAACCCTTCTTTCAGAGCGGCCTTGATCGTGTCGCGGAACTGCGCCTTCAGACGCGGGGTATAGGTTGCAGCATCAAGCATCGATCACGTCCCCCGTGGTCTTGGCGAAACGGACCTTCTTGTCACCTTCCACGCGGAAGCCGACGCGGGTCGCTTTGCCGTTCTTGTCCAGCAGCGCCAGGTTGCTCAGGTCGATCGGCAGCGCCTTCGGGATGCGGCCGCCCTGGCTGGTCTGGCTTTGACGGGTGTGGCGGATGGCGACGTTGATGCCTTCGACCACGGCTTTGCCGGCCTTGGGGTCAACCAGGGTGATGGTGCCCTGCTTGCCCTTGTCCTTGCCGGCCAGCACGACGAC
>JBFXGQ010000253.1:0-6864 GCA_050177915.1 Pseudodonghicola sp.
GAATCGAGATGTTGTTGACCACATGCAGCATGGCCACGGTGACGATGAAGGACAGGTAGAACCAGTTGGCGACGTAGATATGCGGCTCTTTCCGCTTGATGATCGTGCCCAGGAAGACAGCCAGATAGGCGACCCAGACAATGGTCAGCCACCAGTCGACGTACCACTCGGGCTCGGCGTATTCCTTCGACTGGGTGGCGCCCAGCAGATAGCCGGTCGCGGCCAGAACGATGAACAGCTGATAGCCCCAGAACACGAACCAGGCCAGATTGCCGCCCCAGAGCCGCGCGGCGCTGGTGCGTTGGACGACATAAAAGGACGTGGCGATCAGGGCGTTGCCCCCGAAGGCGAAAATCACCGCCGAGGTGTGCAGCGGCCGCAGCCGGCCGAAGTTGCCATGACCTTGCAGCCACTCGAAATTGAGCTGCGGAAAGGCCAGTTGGAAGGCGATGAAGGTGCCGGCGAGAAAGCCGATCACACCCCAGAAACCGGTTGCGATCACACCGGCGCGCACGACGCTGTCGAAATATTCGTTCTGCGGCGTCGCAACCACCGGCTCGTCGGTTCTGCGCAGGGTGAAGAGGAACAGCCCACCGGCCACGAGCATGACGATCACCGCGTGTACCATATAGGCCAGATCGCGCGCGTAGTTGACCGCCATTGCTGCAAACAACGTGATCAAACCAAGCGCGATAAGCTTGATTGTATTAGACATTTGACGTCCCTTTGCCTTGTCCCGCGCGATTCTTCCGCCGCGCCAGACGGGTTCAGACCGCATTTTAAATGCAAGAGGCTGCGGGTGCACGCCTTGATCTGCATCAAGACGCCCTTGCCATTTCTGTGACACGCATCGAAACTGGATATTGAAGGCTGCAGGAGGCTCCCGGGGCAGCCAAAGACAACGAGGTTCCAATGGCTTACAAATCCCTGTTGACCGTTCTGACCGACCCGAAGGTGTCAGACGCAACGATGTCGCAGCTGATCGCCCTGGCCGAGGCGCAGGACGCCCATGCCGAGGCGCTGTGCCTGGGCGTGGACCGCACCCAGACCGGCTATTACTACGCCGGCGCCAATGCGATGATCCTGCAGGAGACGCTGGAGCGCGCCAGCGCCGAGGCCGAGGCGACGCTGGCCTACGCCAAGGAGAAGCTGGGCCTGTCCGACGTCCGCTGGTCGGCCGAGGACGGCGTGGCGCAGATCGCCGATCTGGGCCGCCACGTGGCCTATCGCGCCCGGTTCTCCGATCTGGTGGTGCTGCCCCGCCCCTATGGTGACGGCCATGGCGCCGAAGCCGAACCGATCGTCGAGGCCGCCCTGTTCGAAGGCCGCGCCCCGGTCATGGTGGTGCCCGATAACGCCGCCGCGAAAGCCCAGTTCAAGACCATCCTGGTGGCCTGGAACGAGAGCGTCGAGGCGATGGCCGCGATCCGCAAGGCGATGCCCTTCCTCAAGGCCGCCGAACAGGTCCGTATCGTGGTGATCGACCCGCCGCAGCACGGCCCCGAACGCTCGGATCCCGGCGGTCTGCTGTCGCAGATGCTGTCGCGCCACGGCGTCACCTGCGAGATCGACGTGCTGAGCAAGACGATGACCCGCGTGTCGGACGTGCTGAACCGCCATGCCACCGACACCAGCGCCGATATGCTCGTGATGGGCGCCTATGGCCACTCGCGCTTCCGCGAGGCGATCCTCGGCGGCGCCACCCGCAACATGCTGGAACAGGCGAAGATCCCGGTCTTCATGGCGCACTGAGCCGCCTGGGCCCCTTCCGAACCGCAAAGACCAGCCGCCCGGCCGCCACAGGCGCCGGGCGGTTTCGTTTCGGCTGTTTCCGCTTGTCCGTCAGCCGTTTCGATCGCCCGCGCCGCAACTGGACGCGCCTGCGGCGCGTGCCTCCGGCGGAGGTATTTGGACCAAGGTGAAAGCGGGCGCCCGGAACGGCAAGACGCCAGGGGCGCCACAGGCAGGTCAGGCCATCAGGCCGCCGTCGCTGTCGTCGCCGGCCTCTTCCATCAGCCGGCCCATGTCCGGGATGGTGACGTGGCGCTTGCCTTCGAGCACGATGACGCCGTCCTTCTTCAGCGCCGACATCTGGCGGCTGACGGTTTCCAGCGTCAGGCCGAGGTAATCCGCCATCGCCTCGCGCGTCAGCGGCAGATCGAAGATCATCGGACCCGCCGGCCCGTTCGGACTGAGCGAGGCATCGCGCCGGGCGATGATCGACAGCAGCGAGGCGATCTTTTCCCGCGCGGTCTTCCGACCCAGCACCAGCATCCATTCGCGCGCCGCGTCCAGCTCGTCCAGCGTCATCTCCAGCAGCCGGTGCGCGATATGCGGCGTGCGCGCCATCAGGTCCTCGAAGGGTTTCTTGCGGAAACAGCACATCACCAGATCGGTGGTGGCGATCACGTCATAGGGCGACCCCTCGCGCCCCGGGCGGCCGACGAAATCGGAGGGCAGCAAGAGGCCCACCATCTGGGTGCGCCCATCCTCCATCGTCTGGGTCAGCGTGGCGATACCCGAGACCACCGAGCCAACGAAGCCCATCTTGTCGCCCGACCAGATGATGGTCTGGCCGGCCTCGAAGTTGCGATAGTACTTGACGCTCTCCAGCTCGTCGAGTTCGTCTTTCTCGCAATGCGCGCAAACCGCCCGGTGCCGGATCGGGCAATCCGAACAGTTGCCGGTAATCATTTGGGTTTGCACGGACATCGGAACCCTCAGTTGATCTGGGTCAAAGCTTTAGCCTCGCGGTTCCAATTAGCTTAAACGCATGTCCGTAAAATCTCAATTGGCCAAGCTGGGATTATTTGACGCGAAAGTTCCGCGTTATACCAGCTATCCGACCGCCCCGCATTTCGGCACCTCTGTAGGATCCGAGCTGTTTTCCGACTGGATTGGCGCCGTGCCGGAAGGCGGGTCGATCTCGCTCTACGTGCATGTGCCCTTCTGCCGCAGGCTGTGCTGGTTCTGCGCCTGCCGCACCCAGGGCACCCAGAGCGATTCCCCGGTCATCGCCTATGTCGAAGTGCTGAAGGCCGAGCTGGCACTGCTGAAGGCGCGCCTGCCCGCCGGCGTGACGCTGTCGCGGCTGCACTGGGGCGGCGGCACGCCGACGCTGCTGCAACCGCAGCTGATGCAGGAGCTGGCGCAGGCGATCTTCGATGTGGCACCGCTGGGGCCGCAGGCCGAATTCTCGGTCGAGATCGACCCCAATGAGATCGACGAGGCCCGGCTGGATGTGCTGGCCGCGATGGGGATGAACCGCGCCTCGATCGGGGTGCAGGATTTCGACGACCAGATCCAACAGACCATCGGCCGGATCCAGGGCTATGACGTGACGCGGCGCGCGGTGGAGATGATCCGCGCCCGCGGCATCGAGAGCCTGAACGCCGACATCCTGTTCGGCCTGCCGCATCAGACCCGGGCGCGGATGACCGAAAGCGTGCAGAAGCTGCTGTCGCTGAGCCCGGACCGGGTGGCGCTCTATGGCTATGCCCATGTGCCCTGGATGGCCAAGCGGCAACAGCTGATCCCCTCGGACGCGCTGCCGACGCCGGAGGTGCGGCTGGAGCTGTTCGACACCGCAAGGCGGCTGTTCCTGTGGGACGGCTATGCCGAGATCGGCATCGACCATTTCGCCCGCCCCGAGGACGGGCTGACCCAGGCGTTGAAGGCGGGCACGCTCAGGCGCAACTTTCAGGGCTATACCGACGATCAGTCGGAGGTTCTGATCGGCGTCGGCGCCTCCTCGATCTCGCGCTTCCCGCAGGGTTATGCGCAGAACGCGCCGGCGACCTCGGCCCATACGGCGGCGATCCGCGACGGGCGGTTCTCCACCGCGCGGGGCCATGTCTTCACCGCCGAGGACAAGCTGCGCGGCCGGATGATCGAGATGCTGATGTGCGATTTCCGCATCAACGCGGCAGAGCTGCGCGACAGCTTCGGCGTTTCGGACGACAGGCTGCAGGCGATGTTCGCCGAGACCGACCGCGCCTTTCCGGGCATGCTGGAGATCGGCCCCGACGCGCTGGCGATCCGGCACGAGGCACGGCCGCTGACCCGGATGATCGCCCGCAGCTTCGACGCCTATGACCTGAGCAAGGCGGGCCACAGCTCGGCGATCTGACCGCCCCCTCTCCCCCTTGCAGGGGGAGAGTGAACAAAGGGGGCCGCCCTACCCCGCTGCCGCGATCAGCGCGCGGGTGTATGCGGTCTGCGGCCGGTCGAAGATCGCCTGCGCCGTGCCGCGTTCCACCACATCGCCCTGTTTCATCACCATGACCTGATGCGACATCGCGCGCACCACCTTCAGGTCGTGACTGATGAACAGATAGGCCAGCCCGTACTTGCGCTGCAGGCCGCGCAGCAGCTCGACGATCTGCACCTGCACCGTCATGTCGAGCGCCGATGTCGGCTCGTCCAGCACCAAGAGCCGCGGCCGCAGCACCATGGCGCGCGCGATGGCGATGCGCTGGCGCTGGCCGCCGGAGAATTCATGCGGGTAGCGGTCCATCGCCGCCGGGTCGAGGCCGGTCTCGGCCATCGCCTCGGCCACCAGCTCGCGCGGGGGGCGGTCAGGGTCGACGCGGTGCACCGCCAGCCCCTCGGCGATGATCTGGCCGCAGGTCATCCGCGGGCTGAGCGACCCGAAGGGGTCCTGGAACACGATCTGCATGTCCTTGCGCAGATGCCGGAGCTGCCGGGTCGACCATTGCCGGATGTCGTGCCCCTGGAATGTGATGCCGCCCTCGGAGGCGATCAGCCGCATCAGTGCCAGCGCCAGCGTGGTCTTGCCCGAGCCGCTCTCGCCAACAATACCCAGCGTCTCGCCGGCGCGGACCGAGACCGAGGCGTCATTGACCGCGCGCACATGGTCGACCGTCTTGCGCATCAGCCCGCGCTGGATCGGGAACCAGACCTTGAGGTGGTCGGCGCGCAGGATCTCCGCCGCCCCCTCCGCCACCGGATCGGGGGTGCCCGAGGGCTCAGCCGCCAGCAGCTTGCGGGTATAGGGGTGTTGCGGGTCGTCGAAGATGCGGGCGGTCGGCCCGGTCTCGACGATCTCGCCATCCTTCATCACGCAGACCCGGTCGGCGATGCGGCGCACGATGCCGAGGTCGTGGGTGATGAACAGCAGCCCCATCCCCTCGCTGTCCTTCAGCTCGGCCAGCAGATCGAGGATCTGCGCCTGGATGGTGACGTCGAGCGCGGTGGTGGGCTCGTCCGCGATCAGGATGTCGGGCTTGTTCGACAGCGCCATGGCGATCATCACCCGCTGCCGCTGGCCGCCCGAGAGCTGGTGCGGATAGGCGTCCAGCCGGGTTTCGGGGTCGCGGATGCCCACCTTGGTCAACAGATCGAGGATGCGGGCGCGCGCCGCCTCGCCCGCAAGCCCCTGGTGCAGCGCCAGCGATTCCGCCAGCTGCTTTTCGATCGTGTGCAGCGGGTTGAGCGAAGTCATCGGCTCCTGAAAGATGAAGCTGATGTCATTGCCGCGCACGCGGCGCAGCTGTGCCTCGGAGGCGCCGATCATCTGCTGGCCTTTGTAGGTGACCGATCCCGCGACCCTCGCGTTGTCGCCCAGCAGCGACAGGGTGGACAGCGCCGAGACCGACTTGCCCGAGCCGCTCTCCCCCACCAGCGCCACCGTCTCGCCCCGGTCGACCGAGAAGGAGACGCCGTGCACCGCCTCCACCGTCCGGCCGTCCTGGCGGAAGGCGACCCGCAGATCCTTGACTTCGAGCAGGCTCATAGACGCTCCAGACCGTTCAGCATGATCACCCCCCAGACCGCCCCGATCAGTACAAAGCCCGTGGTCAGCCAGCCCGGTTGACGCCCGGTGGCGCGCAGCACGCCCCAGAGCAGGACTGAGAGGCTGGTCGGCGCCAGCAGCGTCAGCCAGACCCCGGTCATGCGCCCCAGCGCGGCGAGCGGCGCCGCGCCCGAGGTCAGCATGTCGACGCCGGTCCACAGCAGCATCAGCGCGCAAAGCGCCACGGCCGTGCCGAACAGCCCGTTCAGCCGGCATTGCGCGCGCGAGGAACAGGTGAACCCGCTCATGAGAAGGTCTTCCTGGGGTCGAAGGCATCGCGCACGCCCTCGAAGATGAAGACCAGCAGCGACAGCATCAGCGCGAAGGTGACGAAGGCGGTGAAGGCCAGCCAGGGCGCCTGCAGGTTCTGTTTCGCCTGCAAGGTCAGCTCCCCCAGCGACGGCGCCGACGACGGCAGGCCGAAGCCCAGGAAGTCGAGCGAGGCCAGCGCGCCGATAGTGCCGGTGACGATGAAGGGCAGCATGGTCAGCGTCGCCACCATGGCGTTGGGCAGCATGTGGCGGAACATGATGGTCAGGTTGCCGACCCCCAGCGCCTTGGCCGCGCGGACATATTCCAGGTTGCGGGCGCGCAGGAACTCGGCCCGCACCACATGCACCAGAGAGGTCCAGGAGAACAGCACCATCAGCGCCACCAGCAGCCAGAAGCTGCGTCCCAGAATGGCGAACATGATGATGATGACATAGAGCGACGGCGTCGCCGACCAGATCTCGATCAGCCGCTGGAACGCCAGATCCAGCCAGCCGCCGAAGAACCCCTGCACCGCGCCGGCGACGATGCCGATCAGGCTGGCGGCGCCGGTGACGATCAGGGTGAACAGGATCGACAGCCGGAAGCCGTAGATCACCCTGGCCAGCACGTCGCGCTTGGTGTCGTCGGTGCCCAGCCAGTTCTGCCGATTGGGCGGCAGCGGCGCGGCGCCGGGCCGGTCCACCGTGGTGTTGAAGGAATAGGGGATCGGCGGCCAGACCGCCCAGCCGCGCTGGAACCCCTCGACGCTCTCGTCGAAGCTGCCGCGGTCGATCGCC
>JBFXGQ010000254.1:0-6824 GCA_050177915.1 Pseudodonghicola sp.
GAGCAGCCACGGGACCTCCCCGGACCGGACAAAAAAAGACCGGGCGCATAGCCCGGCCAAGGTCCAACAGGGAGGTGCATGTCATAACCCGGACATGCGCGGGAGAGGTTTACCTAATAGATCTGAACGGGACGTGTCCTTGATCTGCGTCAAATCTATTTAGGGTTGAATTTTCCCCCGTCAAGCCACCAGCCGGTAACCGCCGGATTCCGTGACCAGAATCTGCGCATTCGACGGGTCCGGCTCGATCTTCTGGCGCAGGCGATAGATATGGGTCTCCAGCGTGTGGGTGGTCACCCCGGCGTTATAGCCCCAGACCTCGTGCAGCAGCACGTCGCGCGGCACCACGCCCTCGGTGGCGCGATAGAGGTACTTGAGGATATTGGTCTCCTTCTCGGTCAGCCGGATCTTGCGGTCCTCGCCGGTGATCAGCATCTTCATCGCCGGCTTAAAGGTATAGGGCCCGAGCTGGAACACCGCGTCCTCGCTCTGCTCGTGCTGGCGCAGCTGGGCGCGGATACGGGCCAGCAACACCGGGAACTTGAACGGTTTCGACACGTAATCGTTGGCGCCTGCATCGAGGCCCAGAATGGTGTCGGCGTCGCTGTCGTGCCCGGTCAGCATCAGGATCGGCGCCTTGACCCCCTGCTTGCGCATCAGGCGGCACAGCTCGCGCCCGTCGGTATCGGGCAGGCCCACGTCGAGGATGACGAGGTCATAGAGCCCCTCCTTGACCCGCTCCATCGCGGCATGGCCGTCGCCGGCCTCGAAGACATCGAAATCCTCGGTCATGACCAGCTGCTCGCTCAGCGCGTCGCGCAGGTCCTCGTCATCGTCCACCAGCAAGATTTTCTTGGTCTGCGGCATCGGGTTGCCCTCCTGTCTGATGCGGATTCAAATGCGCGTGACCGTTCGCGTGAACAAGTATTGCTGCAAATCCCTCACGCTGTCGTGTCCATTGCGCGGGTTTTGTTTCATATTCCGTCAAAAGCGCTTAGATACATCCGGACGCACTACTCCGGACCTGCCAAGATGAGCCTGCTGCCCGACATCAACGAACTTCTCGCCCGTGCGCGCGCCGATCTGCGCATGGGGGTGCCCGTGATCCTGCAGGGCGAGGAGGACGCCGCGTTGGCCGTAGCCGCCGAGACGCTGACACTGGCGCGGCTGGCCGATCTGCGCGGGCTGGGAGAGCCGGTGATCGCCCTCACCGCGCGGCGGGCCGAAACGCTCAAGGCGCGGCCCTATGACGGCGATCTGGCGCGGGTGATCATTCCCAAGGACGCCGATCTGGACTGGGTGCGCGCCCTGGCCGACCCGGCCGACGATCTGATCGCGCCGATGAAAGGCCCGCTCAACAGCCAGCGCGGCGGCAATGCGGCACTGCACCGGCTGGCGATCGCACTGGCCAAGAGCGCGCGGCTGCTGCCCGCCGTGGTGGTGGTACCGGTGGCCGATCCCGCCCGCTTTGCCGCTGACTACGGGCTGACCCGCATCGTCCACAAGCTGGCGGTGCCGCATCTGGGCGAGCGCAGCCCGCTGAACGAGGTGGTCCATGCCCGCCTGCAGATCGAGGCCTCCGAGGCCGGGCGGCTGCATATCTATCGCCCCGAGGATGGCGGCGAGGAGCATTACGCCATCGAGATCGGCCGCCCCGACCGGTCGAAACCGGTTCTGGCGCGGCTGCATTCGGCCTGTTTCACCGGCGATGTGATGGGCAGCCTGAAATGCGACTGCGGCCCGCAGCTGCGCGCCGCGCTGGCGCAGATGGGGGCCGAGGGGGCGGGTGTGCTGCTCTACCTCAATCAGGAGGGGCGCGGCATCGGGCTGGCCAACAAGATGCGCGCCTATTCGTTGCAGGATCAGGGCTTCGACACGGTCGAGGCCAACCACCGGCTGGGGTTCGAGGATGACGAACGCGATTTCCGCCTGGGCGCGGACATCCTGCGCGAACTCGGGTTCTCCTCGGTGCGGCTGTTGACCAACAACCCGAAAAAGATCGCGATGATGGAAAAGACCGGCATCGCGGTGGCCGAGCGGGTGCCGCTCAAGGTCGGCGAGACCGCCTTCAACCGCGGCTATCTGGCGACCAAGGCGAAGAAATCCGGGCACCTGCTGTGAGCGTCGACGACATCGTCCTGACCCCCAAGTGCGTGCGCTTCGCCGGGCGGCGGCTGCCCTGTTCCATCGGCAAGTGCGGGATTTCCGACAACAAGCGCGAGGGCGACGGCGCCACGCCGGCAGGCATTCACCGCATCGTCGGCCTGCTGTACAGGCCCGACCGGATCGCCCGCCCGGCGGCCTGGGCACTCCCCATCGGGCCGCGGGACCTGTGGTCGGACGACAGCCGCGACGCCGCCTATAATCACTGGGTGCGCGCGCCCTATGGCCACGGCCACGAACGGCTGCGGCGGGCCGATCCGCTCTATGATCTGGTGCTGGTCACCGACTGGAACTGGCCCGAGGCGCAGCCCGGTCGCGGCTCGGCGATCTTCCTGCACCAATGGCGCCGGCCGGGATATCCGACCGAAGGCTGCATCGCCTTCGGTCGGGCCGATCTGCATTGGCTCGCCGCGCGGGTGGTGCCGGGTACCCGGATCATCGTGGCGGGCTGATCACTCGGGATATGCCCGCCGCGCCTTGGCCGTGGCCACCACCTTGTTGCCGGCGCGGGCGGTTGCGGTCCACTCGTAGGTGTGCACGCCGCCCGGCGGACAGGGGCTCTTGTAGGTGAAGGTGCCGAAGGGCAGCTTGCCGTCGCCGCTGAGCGCCAGCCGTTTGCTACCGCCGTGGTTATAGCTCGGGGCGTCAAGATCCCGCATTTGAAACTGTATCGAGGTGGTGCCCGCCGGCACGCCCGAAAAGGCGAATTCGGGATTTCCCACCTTGTTGGGGCTCCCCGAATTGCAGGCGGGAATACTGCCCCAGGATTTCACCGTCAGCTTGAATTCGGCCGCGGCAGGCGATGCCACGGCCATCGCCAGAAGAATCGGAATTGCCTTTGAAAATCGTCGCATCAACGCCCCCTGTTTAAAATACGCCCCCAGTTTGCGTCGGGAGCGTCGGCGGCGCAAATGACATTTTCATGGACCTGTCAGCCGTAGCTGCGGTCGCCGAAGATCGCCGATCCGACCCGCACATGGGTGGCGCCCAGGGCGATGGCGGTCTCGAAATCGCCGCTCATCCCCATCGACAGGCCGCTCAGCCCGTTGCGTTCGGCGATCTTGGCCAGCAGCGCGAAATGCAGGCTGGGCTCCTCCTCGACCGGCGGGATGCACATCAGCCCCTTCAGCGGCAGGTCCAGCGCCCGGCATTCGGCGACGAAGGCATCGGCCTCGGTCGGCAGGATGCCGGCTTTCTGCGGCTCCTCGCCGGTGTTGACCTGGATGAACAGCTCGGGGCAGCGCCCCTCTTCCTGCGCCAGCCGGGCCAGCGCGGTGGCCAGCTTGGGCCGGTCGACCGAATGGATCGTGTCGAAAAGATCCATCGCCTGACGTGCCTTGTTGGTCTGCAGCGGCCCGATCAGATGTAGCTCAACGCCGTCGTAGCGCTCCATGAAGGCAGGCCATTTGCCGGCCGCCTCCTGCACGCGGTTCTCGCCGAAAACGCGCTGGCCCTGATCCAGCACCGCCTCGACCCGCTCCAGCGGCTGCACCTTGGACACCGCGATCAGCGTGACCGAGCCCGGCGCGCGCCCGGCCTCGGCTTCGGCCCTGGCGATACGGGTCTTGATCTCTTGCAGCGACATGTCGGCCCCCTGTTCCGGTCTTCGCGGCCAGAGAAACACCAAAGGCGCGCAAAAGAAAAGGGCCGCAAAAGAAAAGGGCGGGTCCGAAGACCCGCCCAGATTCACGCCAGAGACGTGTACCAGCGATTAGAAGCTGAAGTACACACCGGCTTGAACGCGGGTGTTGTCCCACGAAGTTTGCGAAGCGCCGGCTTCGAACGAAGCGCCGCCACCCAGGTCGTAGGAGTAGTGGATGCCGTAGCCGGTGCCTTCCGAACCTTCGAAGCCAGCGGTGTCACGGTTGTCGCCACGGCCGGCAACGACGTCAGCAGCCGAAACCGCGTCTTCGTCGGTGACGAAGATCAGGATGTTCGACGCGGTGCCGATGTCCATGTTGCCATAGAGGCCCCACTTGGCGATGCCGTCGTTGTCGGCATAGGCCAGACGAACGCCGAACTGACCCAGGTCGCCGGCGATGCTGACGACGGTCTTGTCTTCCCACGCGATGTCCGAGGACTGAGCGGCCAGAGCGGCAGTCCAGTCGCCGAAGGTGTAGGACACCATCGCGGCGGTACGGTCAACCGACACCGGGCCGTTGTCGTTCGAGTACGAGATGTGGCCGGTGAAGCCGCCGGTGGTGTACAGGACTTCGATGCCGTTGGCGCCAGCGCCAGCCGAGGAGTACGCATCCCAGTTGGAGGTCTCACGCAGAGCCAGACCGTTCGACACGGCACCGTTCACGTTGGTCACGAGGCTTTGGAAGCCGGCACCGTCGATGCCCAGACCAGCGCTGCGGGTTTCCAGGTACAGACCGGGCATGTTTTCAACTGCGCCGATGATGTTGCCCACACCCAGGGTGAAGCCGCCGTAGGTCGCGTAGAAACGCGCGCCGTTGAACGCAGCGGTGCCCGGTGCGTTGTTGGCGCTGGACGCTTGAGCGCGGAAGCGAGCACCCAGAACCACGCCACCGTCGGTTTCGGTCGACATGTCGAACTGCAGACGCAGACGGCTGGTGATGTTGGTTTCGCTGGCACCCAAGGTGCCGCCGCCCGGAATGTTGACGTCAGCTGCGGTGCGGCCGTTGGCTTCGTTGTAGTCCAGACCGAAACGGCCGTAGCCGCTGATCCGCACTTCGGCTGCGGCCATGCTCGCGGTCGCGATCAGCGCAGTCGTAGCGAAAAGAACCTTTTTCATAGTCTTTCCCTCGGTTTTTCGATTCATACGCCCAAACCGGGGAATCCGGTGTGGGTATGGACAGGGGTTTCGCTCTTTCGGGGCCATGTTGGCAAGGCTTGGGATCCGAAGCCGGTCAAAGTCGCGTCGGATGGTGCAGCTTTGCCACAGTCGATCCCGCCCCTCGCCGCCCTGCGCCGTCGTTGCCGCCATCCGGTTGGGAACATTGCCATCCCGCCCGCCCCGCATGCGCGCGCCATCGGTTCGGAACGCGCGCATACGCGTGCGCGGGCAACCAGACCGGGCACCTGCCGGGTCCGCCCGCCGCGGAACGGCCGCCGGGCAACACCGCCCCATACACTAAAGCCTTGCCGACCCAAGCCCCGTTGGGTAGGACATGCCAGAGCGGAAAACCCGGGACTGCGCCATGAAAATCCTGAATACCCCGACAAGGGTCCTCCTGATTCTGACCCTCTGCCTGGCGACCGCGGCCTGCGGCAACAAGCGCGGGCTGGGCGGCATCAAGGTGGGCGGCGAGTCGCCCGCAGGCGGCCAGATCGCGCACAACCGGGAATCGGCGCCGATGAATTACGAACGCTCCTCGATCTGGGATCTGTTCGGCCCCAACAAGAGCGACAGCAAGGTGCAGGTGAACCGCTACCTCTGGGCGGCGTCGCTGGATGTGCTCAGCTTCCTGCCGGTGCAGTCGGTCGATCCCTTCACCGGCGTCATCGTCACCGGCTACGGCACCCCGCCGGGCGGCGGCCGCGCCTATCGCGCCACGGTGCATATCAGCGATCCGGCACTGGATGCCCGGTCGCTGAACGTCTCGCTGCAGACCCAGGGTGGCCGCGCGGTCAGCCCGGCCACCGCCCGCGCCGTCGAGGACGCCATCCTGACCCGCGCCCGGCAGTTGCGCGTGCGTGACCGCAAGCTCTAGAAAACGGGCCGAAACCGCAGTAACACCACGCCGGGTTTGCGCCCGGCGTTTTCATTCAAAGGACCGCAGCGATGTCGCGTTACTCCGCCGCTGAAATCGAAGCCAAGTGGCAGCAGGCCTGGGAACAGGCCGGAATCTTCACCGCCAAGCGCAGCGCGGACAAGCCGAAATACTACGTGCTCGAGATGTTCCCCTATCCCTCGGGGCGCATCCACATGGGGCACGTGCGCAACTACACGATGGGCGACGTGATCGCGCGCTACAAGCTGGCGACCGGGCACAACGTGCTGCACCCGATGGGCTGGGACGCCTTCGGCATGCCGGCAGAGAACGCCGCGATGGCCTCGGGCGGCCACCCCAAGGACTGGACCTACGGCAACATCGCCGACATGCGCGGCCAGATGAAACCGCTGGGCCTGTCGATCGACTGGTCCCGCGAATTCGCCACCTGCGATCCGGAATATTACGGCCAGCAGCAGGCGCTGTTCCTCGACATGCTCGACGCCGGCCTGGTCTACCGCAAGAACGCCGTGGTGAACTGGGACCCGGTCGACATGACCGTGCTCGCCAACGAGCAGGTGATCGACGGCAAGGGCTGGCGGTCGGGGGCCGAGGTCGAGCGACGCGAGCTGACGCAGTGGTTCTTCAAGATCTCCGACATGGCCGAGGAGCTGCTCGACGCGCTCGACGGGCTGGAGAACTGGCCCGCCAAGGTGCGGCTGATGCAGGAGAACTGGATCGGCAAGTCGCGCGGGCTGCAATTCTCCTTCGCCCGCACCAATGGTGGCGCGCCGATCGAGGTCTATACTACCCGGCCCGACACCCTGATGGGCGCCAGTTTCGTCGGCATCTCGCCGAATCACCCGATTGCCAAGGCGCTTGAGGCCGACAACCCGCAAGTGGCTGAATTCGTGGCCGAATGCCGCAAGGGCGGCACCACGGAAGAGGCCATCGAGACGGGCGAGAAACTGGGCTTCGACACCG
>JBFXGQ010000255.1:0-6816 GCA_050177915.1 Pseudodonghicola sp.
CTGCGTCACCCATGACCGCGCCCTGGCCGAGGCCCATGCGGCGCGGGATCGCGCCCGCGCCGGGCTGCGGCTGTCGCCGGTCGATGGCGTGCCGGTCAGCTGGAAGGATCTGTTCGACAGCGCCGGCACCGCGACCGAGGCGGGCACCGCTCTGCTGAAGGGCCGGGTGCCCGCGCGCGACGCCGTGGCGCTGCGCAACGCCACCGCCATGGGGCTGGTCTGTCTCGGCAAGACGCATATGAGCGAGCTGGCGTTTTCCGGGCTGGGGCTGAACCCGATCACCGCCACCTCGCCCAACGTGAATTTCCCGGGCGGCGCGCCGGGCGGGTCGTCCTCGGGCGCGGCGGCCTCGGTCGCCTTCAATCTGGCAGTGGCCGGCATCGGGTCGGATACCGGCGGGTCGGTGCGGATCCCCTCGGCCTGGAACGATCTGGTGGGGCTGAAGACCACCGCCGGGCGGCTCAGCCTCGAAGGCGTGGTGCCGCTGTGTCTGAAGTTCGACACCGTGGGGCCGCTGGCCCGGTCGGTCGAGGATGCGGCGCTGCTCTTCGGCGCGCTCGAGGGCGGCAAGGCGCCGGATCTGCGCGGCGCGACGCTGAAGGGGCGGCGGCTGGCGGTGTTGCAGACCCTGGTGATGGACGATCTGCGCGAGGCGCCGGCGCGCGCTTTTGCCGGGGCGGTGGAGAAATTCCGCGCCGCCGGCGCGGAGATCGTCGAGATCGAGGTGCCGGAGCTGGCCGAGGCCCATGCGCTCTCTCCGGTGCTGTTCTCGGCCGAGGCCTATGGGCTGTGGCGCGATGTGATCGAGGCCAACCCGGGCGCGATGTTCCCCGAGATCCTCGACAGGTTCCGCGGCGGAAAGCAGTTCTCCGGCCCCGACTATGTCGCCGCCTGGGCCCGGCTGGAGGCCGCGCGGGGCGCCTGGGACCGGGCCACCGCCGGCTATGACGCGGTGCTCTGCCCGACCGCGCCGATCCTGCCGCCGGATGTCGACCGGCTGCTGAGCGACTCGGACTACTACGTTGCCGAGAACCTGCTGACGCTGCGCAATACCCGGGTGGGCAACCTGATGGGGCTGTGCGCGCTGTCGCTGCCGACCGGCATCCCCAGTTGCGGCGTGCAGCTGCTGGCCGCGCCCGACACCGAGGCGGCGCTGCTGCGGCTGGGGGCGGCGGCCGAGGCGGCGCTGGCCTGATTGCCACATTTCCCCGTGCCGACACCGGCTTAGTCTGGACGGAAGGGCGCCGTTTCTGTAACCTGCTTCGCAAACGGGACGCCAATGATCCCGACGCCGAGGCAGATATGATGGACTATCCTGAGCGGTTTTCGAACCTGCCGCCCTATGCGTTTCCGCGCCTGCGCGCCCTGCTGGACTCTCACGAGCCCGGTGGCGATGTCGTGCATATGACGATCGGCGAGCCCAAGCATGAATTTCCAGCCTGGGTGACCGAGACGATCGTGGCCCATGCGGCGGAGTTCAACAGCTATCCGATCAACGACGGCACGCCGGCGTTGCGCGGCGCGGTCACCGGCTGGCTGGGGCGCCGCTATGGCGTCACCGCCGATCCCGACACCCAGGTGATGGCGCTGAACGGCACCCGCGAGGGGCTCTATAACGCCGCCATGGCGCTCTGCCCCGAGACCAAGAACGGTCAGCGGCCGGTCGTGCTGATGCCGAACCCCTTCTATCAGGTCTACATGATCGCGGCGATCTCGGTGGGGGCCGAACCGGTGTTCCTGCCCGCCACTGCCGCCACCGGCCATCTGCCGGATTTCGGCGCGCTGTCCGAAGATATCCTGAACCGCACCGCCATCGCCTATATCTGTTCGCCCGCCAATCCGCAGGGCGCGGTGGCGAGCCGGGAGTATTGGGCCGAGCTGATCGCGCTGGCCGAGCACTACGATTTCCGCATCTTCGCCGACGAATGCTATTCCGAGATCTACCGCGATGCGCCGCCGCCGGGCGCGCTGAGCGTCGCGGCCGAGATGGGCGCCGATCCGGAACGGGTGGTGCTGTTCAATTCGCTGTCGAAACGGTCGAACCTGCCCGGGCTGCGGTCGGGCTTCGTCGCCGGCGGGCCGGGCAGCATTGCGCGGATCAAGACCCTGCGCGCCTATTCCGGTGCGCCGCTACCGGGGCCGCTGCAGGCCGCCGCCGCGCGGGTCTGGTCGGACGAGGCGCATGTCGAGGAGAACCGCGCGCTCTATCAGGAGAAATACCGCATCGCGGATGAGGTCCTGGGCGGCGTGCAGGGCTATACGGGCCCCGAGGCGGGATTCTTCCTGTGGCTGCCGGTCGAGGATGGCGAGGCGGCGGCGCTGAAGCTTTGGACGCAGACCGGGGTGCGGGTGCTGCCCGGCGCCTATCTGGCGCGCGAGGTGGACGGCCACAACCCGGGCAAGGGGTTCATCAGGGTCGCCCTGGTGGCCCCGGCCGAGCAGACACGCGGCGCGCTGAGCACGCTGCGCGACTGCCTCTACGGATAACAAGAAACGAGCAGGACCGAGGACAGGCATGGCATATCAAACTCGCAGCCGCGACCCACTGCTGGACAGCAACATGCAGGCGGCCATCGAAAAACGGGGCAAGGAACTGATCGGCATCGTCCTGATCTGTCTCGGCCTCGCGGCGGCGGCGATGATCGGCTCCTACACGCCGGACGATCCCAACTGGATGGTGTCGACCGACGCGCCGGTGCAGAACTGGCTCGGGCGGCTCGGCGCCTCGATCGCGGCGCCGCTCTTTATGGTGGTGGGCGGCGGCAGCTGGGGCATCGCGCTGGTGCTGATCGGCTGGGGCCTGCGCTATGCCCTGCACAGCGGCGAGGATCGCGCGATGTCGCGGCTGATCTTCGCCCCGATCGCCATCGCCATCGGTTCGGTCTATGCCGCGACGCTGGTGCCGGGCGAGGCCTGGCGCGCCACCCACAGCTTCGGTCTGGGCGGGCTTTTCGGCGATACGGTGATGGGCGCGCTGCTGACGCTGGTGCCGCTGGGGTCGCATTTCGCGCTGAAGCTGATGTCGCTGCTGGCCGCCGTGGCGATGCTGGCGACGGGGGCCTATGTGCTGGGCTTCACCCGGCCCGAGATCACCCGTGCCCTGCGCTTTGTCATGATCGGCATCGTGATGGTCTACGGCTTTGTCGCCAGCCTGCTGGGGCGTGGCGGGGCGAGTGCCGCGCAGGCGGCGCACCGGGGCGTGACGAGCTATGCCGCGCAGCGGGCGGAGCGGCGCGAACGGGCCGCTTCCGAGCGCGCGCAGATGGAACAGCTGGCCTGGGAGGCCGAGCAGGCCGCCGCCGCCGCGGCCGAGGCCGCCGCCGATGCGGTGATCGAGCCGATGCCCGCCGCGGTGCCGCGCGCGCCGGTCGTCGTCGCGCCGCGGCGTGAGCCGGTGGTCGCCCCCGTCGCCGCGCCGGCCCCTGTTGCTGCTGCCCCGACACCGGCTCCGACACCGGCCCCGGCCCCGACACCGGCCCCGACCCCGACTCTGGCCCCGGCTCCGGTCGCGCGCCGCGAGCCGGTGGTGGAGGAGAAGGTGGGTTTCCTCGCCCGCATGCCGTCGCTGATCCGCCGCCCCGAGCCGATGCCGGAACCCGAGCTGGTCGAGCCGGATATGGCCGCCGATCAGGACATGCCCGGCGACGACCGCATCCGCGCCAAGATCGCCGACGTGATCCGCGCCCGGTCGCAGGCCGGCCTGCCGGTCGAGCCGGAGCCCGATCCGAGCCGGCCGCTGACCAAAGGGCGGGGGCATGGGCCGATGCCGCTGCTGTTCAATCCGCTGTCGCGCCGTTCGGCCGCTGCCGCGCCGACCGCCGCGCTGCCGCCCGAGCCGCCGCTGACCGCGCCGCGCATGGCGCCGCAGCCGATGCCGGCCCCGGTTCAGCCTCAGGTCCAGTCGCAGCCCCAGCCTCCGGTCCAACCTCCGGTCCAGCCCGTTCTGCAAGCCGCACCGCAGGTCGCGCCGGTGATCGCCCAGACGCCGCGTCCGGTGCCGCAGGCGGCGCCCGCGCCGACGGTGGCGATGCAGCCCCCGGCACCGCAGCCGCTGCCCGAGAGCCACGACGATTCCTATTCGGATCCCTATGCGGATGCCTATGAGGCGGCTTATGTGGATGCCTATGACGCCTCCTATGCGGAGAGCTATGGCGACGCCTATGCCGATCCCTATGCCGCCCCCGAGGTCGAGCCGGTCGAGCCGGTCGAGGAGCAGCCGCAGCCCGCGCCGCAGCCGATGGCCGCCGCGCCGCGCCCGGCGATCCCGCTGGTGCCGGTGCCCGAGCCGCGCAAGGTGGTGCAGCCGGCGCAGCGCAAGGTGCCGGTGCATTCCCGCCGCGCCCAGGCCGAGGCGCAGCCGGGTCTGGCCTTCGAGGAGGTCGATGAGGGCTTTGAGCTGCCGCCGCTGGCACTGCTGGCCAACCCGGCCGAGATCGAACGCCATTACCTGAGCGACGAGGCGCTGGAAGAGAACGCCCGCATGCTGGAGAACGTGCTGGACGACTACGGCGTCAAGGGCGAGATCGTCAGCGTGCGCCCCGGTCCGGTGGTCACCATGTACGAACTCGAACCGGCGCCGGGCCTCAAGGCCTCCCGCGTGATCGGTCTGGCGGACGATATCGCGCGCAGCATGTCGGCGCTGTCGGCGCGGGTCTCGACCGTGCCCGGCCGCTCGGTCATCGGCATCGAACTGCCCAACGAGAACCGCAAAAAGGTGGTGCTGCGCGAAATCCTCGCCTCCCGCGATTTCGGCGACAGCAAGATGAGCCTGCCGCTGGCGCTGGGCAAGGATATCGGCGGCGACGCGGTGGTCGCCAATCTGGCCAAGATGCCCCACCTGCTGATCGCCGGGACCACCGGGTCCGGTAAGTCGGTGGCGATCAACACCATGATCCTCAGCCTGCTCTACAAGCTGACGCCGGACGAATGCCGGCTGATCATGATCGACCCGAAGATGCTGGAACTTTCCGTCTATGACGGCATCCCGCATCTGCTCTCCCCCGTCGTCACAGACCCGAAAAAGGCCGTGGTCGCGCTGAAATGGACCGTGGGTGAGATGGAGGATCGCTATCGCAAGATGTCCAAGATGGGCGTGCGCAACATCGAGGGCTACAACGGCCGCGTGCGCGAAGCGCTGTCGAAGGGCGAGATGTTCAGCCGCACGGTGCAGACCGGCTTTGACGACGACACTGGCGAGCCGGTGTTCGAGACCGAGGAATTCCAGCCTGTCGCGCTGCCCTATATCGTGGTGATCGTCGACGAGATGGCCGACCTGATGATGGTCGCGGGGAAAGAGATCGAGGCCTGCATCCAGCGTCTGGCGCAGATGGCGCGGGCGAGTGGTATCCACCTGATCATGGCGACGCAGCGGCCGTCGGTCGACGTCATCACCGGCACCATCAAGGCGAACTTCCCCACCCGGATCTCGTTCCAGGTGACCTCGAAGGTCGACAGCCGCACCATCCTGGGCGAACAGGGCGCCGAACAGCTGCTGGGCATGGGCGACATGCTCTATATGGCGGGCGGGGCGAAGATCACCCGCTGCCACGGCCCCTTCGTCTCGGACGAGGAGGTCGAGGAGGTGGTGACCCATCTCAAGCAGTTCGGCCCGCCCGATTACGTCGGCACCGTTCTGGACGGCCCGGACGAGGACAAGGCCGAAAGCATCGACGCGGTGCTGGGCCTGTCCACCGGCGGCAATACCGACATGGAGGATGCGCTCTATGACACCGCGGTGCAGGTGGTGATCAAGGACCGCAAATGCTCCACCTCCTACATCCAGCGCAAGCTGGCGATCGGCTACAACAAGGCCGCGCGTCTGGTCGAGCAGATGGAGGAAGAGGGCCTCGTCAGCCCGGCGAACCACGTCGGCAAGCGCGAGATCCTGGTGCCGGAACAGCACTGAGCAAGAATTGTACCGGCCCCGCATTCCGGGGCCGACGTCTGTCGGCGAGAACGGGGGGCACCGATGACCGAGGTGCGCGATTACAGGGCCATTCTGGCCCGGCTGGACGATCCCTATAACAGCTGGACCTATGGCTACGACGGGCGGCTCCCCGTCATTGTCAGCTATTCCTTCACCGAAACCGCCGATCTGCTCGCGCTGGCGACGCTGCCCTATGCCGCCGAGACCGTGCTGTCGTTCTCCGAGGCGCAGCGCGCCGCGGTTCGTCAGGCGCTGGCGACCTTCGAGGCCGAGGCCGGCGTGCTGTTCGTCGAGACCACGGGGCCGGCGATGATCAACGCCTTCGGCGTCACCGGTTCGGCCTACGGCGGCTGGGCGCATTACCCCTATGTCACCGAGAACGCGACCTCGGCCGGGGATCTGACCATGGATCTGACCGCCGGCGACCGGCTGAGCGGGCCGCGCTATCAGGCGATCCTGCACGAGCTGGGGCATGCGCTGGGGCTGAGCCATACCTTCAGCGGCAGCTACACCCTGGCCGGCGATCTGGACGACCGGTCGGTGACGGTGATGTCCTACACGCCCTCCGCCGCGCCCTATGACACGCTGGGTCCGCTGGACAAGGAGGCGCTGCATCAGCTCTATGGCGGCGCCATCGACACCACCGGCTGGAGCTATGGCTTCGATGACGGCGGCTTCACCCTGACGGCGGCGGGGCTGGACGATGTGCTGTTCGGGGTCCGCGGGCGCAACGATCTGGACGGGATGGGCGGTAACGACCGGCTGTTCGGCCGGGAGGCGGACGACATCCTGCGCGGCGGCGCCGGGCGCGACCGGCTGGAGGGCGGGCTGGGCGACGACCGGCTCTTTGGCGGGGCGGGCAACGACCGGCTGTCTGCCGGCGGTGCCGC
>JBFXGQ010000256.1:0-6757 GCA_050177915.1 Pseudodonghicola sp.
GATGGGCGGCGCGGTTGGCCTGAAAGGCCTCTGACGCCGGGAGGATCTTGGATGTGAGTTTCATAGTTTTTCCACCCGATAGAGAAAGTGATAGAGCCGGAGGCGGCCCAGCACGGCGCCACCGCTGGCAAGGAAAAAGCAGGCGATGGTCGCGACAAACGCCCCCGACGGGCCCAACGATCGGAACGCCGGGCCGGCAACGAGCGATGCGATCAGGCCAAACCCCAGAAGCGCCGCGAGCGCCACGAGCGCCTGAACCAGCACGGCCCCCCCTTCGCCGTGCCGCGCCACCAGATAGAGGCGCGCGCCACAGCGCGGACAGGCCGAAAACTGGTTATAGGCAACGAAGGGCCCCACGCCCCGGATCGTCAGGCGCATCGGCAACACGCCCTGAAGCCTATCGCAATCGGGACAGCGCAGGTTGGCAATGCGGGACAGCCCCATCAGATCGCCCCCTCGGCCGCCGCGCGGCGCTTGAGGTCCTTGCGGATCACCTTGCCGGTGACGGTCATCGGCAGCGCATCGAGAAAGGAGATTTCCCTTGGATAGGAGTAACTTGCCAGCCGTTCCTTCACCCAGTCCTGCAGCGCGTCGGCGGTCGTCTCGGCGCCCTCTTTCAGCACCACATAGGCCTTGACGATCTCGGTCCTGAGCGGATCGGGTTTGCCGACCACGCCGACGGTGGCGACGCCCGGGTGGGTCAGCAGGCAATCCTCGATCTCGGCCGGGCCGATGCGGTAGCCGGCCGAGGTGATCACATCGTCCTCGCGCCCCAGAAAGCGCAGATAGTCGCCCTCCCACTTGCCGCGGTCGCCGGTGATCATCCAGTCGCCGTGGAATTTCTCCGCCGTGGCACCGGGGTTGTTCCAATATTCCAGCAGCATCGAGGCGGAGCCGCGGCGCACCGCGACATCGCCCTCCTGCAGCGTCGGATTGCCATCGGCGTCCAGCACCGCGATCTCATGCCCCGGCACCGGCTTGCCGATACAGCCCGGGCGCGCCGGGACATCGGCGCCGCAGGAGGAGACGACCATGTTGCATTCGGTCTGGCCGTAGAATTCGTTGATGTCGAGGCCGAAGGCGCGCCGGCCCCAGGCCAGCATCTCGGCCCCCAGCGGCTCACCCCCCGAGGCGATCGAGCGCAGGCCGGGTATGCCCCGGTCCGCGGCCTTCAGCATCCTGAGCGCGGTGGGCGGAAAAAACACATTGCGCACAGCGGCTTGCGCGACGATCTTCGCGGCGCCCTCGGGGCTGAACTTGTCCATCCGCGCGGCCACCACAGGCACCCCCAGCGCCAGCCCCGGCATCAGCACGTCGAACAGGCCGCCGATCCAGGCCCAGTCGGCCGGCGTCCACAGCACATCGCCCGGCTGGCCCAGGTGATCGTGGCTGACCGCGACGCCGGGCAGATGGCCGGTCAGCAACCGATGACCGTGCAGCGCCCCCTTGGGCGCGCCGGTGGTGCCGGAGGTATAGATCAGCACCGCCGGGTCCTCGGGGCCGGTCTCGGCGGTCGCCAGCGGATCGCCGTCGAGACCGGCAGTCTCGGCGATCAGCGCCCGGGCCAGATCGCCCAACAGCGCCGCCCCGCCGGCATCGGTCAGCACCAGATCAAGCCCGGCGTCGCCGATCTGGCTGCGCAGTGCGTCCTGCTTGAAGAGCTTGAACAAAGGCACGGAAATCGCAGCGATTTTCCAGATCGCCAGATGCGCGGCGGCGGTCCAGGGCGACTGGCTGAGCAGCACGCCCACCCGGTCGCCGCGCCGCACCCCCTCGGCCCGCAGCCGCCGGGCCAGCGCGTCGGCCATCGCCGCCAGCGCGCCCCGGGTCAGGTCGCGACGCGCGGGCCCGGTCAGGTCGATCACCGCCACCCGGTCGGCGGCGCCGGCCAGACATTGGTCGGCCATATTGAGCCGCGCCGGCAGGTCCCAGCCTCCCGATGACGTCATGCCTGGTATGCGAAAATCGCAAATCATACCCTACCCCACTGGAAATCCAGCGTTTTCCCCCCGGCCACAGCCGCAGGGACGACGGCGGGGCGAACAGCGACTTGATCCAAATCAGCGCGTCCGGCGCGGCGCGGCGCGATGGTCCCGGCACAAAGATATGAAAGGACAGCAAAATGACACGCCAAACCGCTGCACTGGTTTTCTCGACCGCGCTGGCCGCCATTCTGGCCGGCCCGCTGGCGGCCCAGTCCCAGGGGGATTGGACGATCGGCGCCGGTATGGGGTACGTCAACCCCAAGTCGAACAACGGCACGCTGGCCGGTCTGCCCTCCTCCATCAACGAAAGCGCGCGACCGATCTTCACGGCCGAGTATTTCTTCCGCGACAACTGGGGTGTCGAGCTGCTGGCGGCCGCGCCGTTCAAGCATGACATCTATCGCGGCGGCGCCTATGCCGGGACGGTCAAGCAGCTGCCGCCGACCCTGTCGGTGAACTACCACATTCCGACCCAGACCGCGTTCAAACCCTTTGTCGGCCTTGGTCTGAACTACACCACCTTCTGGAACGAAAGCTCGCCCCTGGGTGTGCTGAAGGTCGATGACTCCTTCGGCGTGGCGGTGCATGCCGGCCTCGATTACGAGATCAGCGACCGCGGTGCGATGCGCGTCGACGTGCGCTGGATCGACATCAACTCCGACGTGACGCTGAACGGCGCCTACATCGGCGAGGCCGAGATCGACCCGGTGGTCTGGGGCATTTCCTACGTTCACCGCTTCTGATCCTCCCAACAGCGCGGGGCTGAGGCCCTGCGTTGCCGACCGGCCCGCGCGTCTCCCTCGGTCGCGCGGGCCGTTTGCGTTCAGGCCATCGCGCCCATCAGTTCGCGGCCGATCAGCATCCGGCGGATTTCGCTGGTCCCCGCCCCGATCTCCATCAGCTTGGCGTCGCGGAAGATCCGGCTGACGGCAGCATCCGACAAAAAGCCCGCCCCGCCCATCGCCTGCACCGCCTGATGCGCCTGCTTCATCGCCTCTTCCGAGGCATAGAGACAGCAGGCCGCCGCATCCTGACGCGTCACCGTGCCCCTGTCGCAGGACTTGGCGACCTCGTAGACATAGGCGCGGGCCGAGTTCATCGCCGTATACATGTCGGCGATCTTGCCCTGCATCAGCTGGAAATTCCCGATCGGCTGGCCGAACTGCTTGCGCTCGGCCAGATAGGGCATGATCTCGTCCAGACAGGCGGCCATGATGCCCAGACCGATGCCGGCCAGCACCACACGTTCGTAATCGAGACCCGACATCAGCACGCGGACGCCCTTGCCCTCCTCGCCCAGCACGTTTTCGAACGGCACCTCGCAATCATCGAAGATCAGCTCGGCGGTGTTCGATCCGCGCATCCCCAGCTTGTCGAAATGCGGACTGGTGGAAAACCCCTTCATGGTCTTCTCGACGATGAAGGCGGTGATGCCCTTGGACCCCGCCTCGGGGTCGGTCTTGGCATAGACCACCAGCGTGTCGGCGTCGGGGCCGTTGGTGATCCAGTATTTGTTGCCGTTCAGCACGTAGTAGCCGTTCCGCTTCTCGGCGCGCAGCTTCATCGACACCACGTCGGAACCGGCGCCGGGTTCGCTCATCGCCAGGGCGCCGACATGCTCGCCCGAGATCAGCCCGGGCAGGTACTTGCGCTTTTGCTCTTCGCTGGCGTTCAGCTTGATCTGATTGACGCAGAGGTTGGAATGGGCGCCGTAGGACAGGCTGACCGAAGCCGAGGCGCGGGCGATCTCCTCGACCGCGACGGTATGGGCCAGATAGGACATGCCGGCGCCGCCGAACGCCTCGGGCACGGTGATGCCCAGCAGACCCAGATCGCCCATCTCGCGCCACAGCTCGGCGGGGAAGTCGTTGCTGCGGTCGATCTCGGCCGCCATCGGCTTGACCCGTTCCTGGGCCCAGCGGTGCACGGCCTCGCGCAGCGCATTCACGTCCTCGCCCAGATCGAATTGCATGGTTGCGTTGAACATGGCCCCTCCCGGCGCAGTTATTGAACACACGTTCATTTAATAGGCGCGGAATATGAGTCGCGTCAAGCGCGCTGAGGCGGAGGTCGCAACGGAAAAGGGGCGCAGCCCGGCTGCGCCCCTCGCCGAAACCGGCATGCGCCGGATGTCAGTCCCTGGAATCTTTGGGGGAATCGGCGGGCGGATCGTTGGGATAGGGGATCAGGTAAAAGCCTACCTCGGTCCCCTCGCCCTCGACACTGTTGATCTCGATGGCACCGCCGTGCTCCTCGATGATCGCGCGCGAGATCGACAGCCCCAGCCCGGCGCCCTCGGCCGGGCGCTGATCCGAGAAATCGGCCTGGGTGAAGGGCTCGAACAGGATCGGCAGCACGTTTTCGGCAATGCCGATCCCCTCGTCCGCCACCGACACCCCGACCCGGGCGCCGGTCCGCAGGACGGTCACATCGACCCGGCCGCCCTCGTGCGAGAACTTGACGGCGTTGGTCAGCAGATTGGTCATCACCTTGGCCAGCCGCTCCTCGTCGCCCTTGACGCAGAGCATCTCGTCGATGCCGTGGCAGTGGAACTCGATCCGCTTCTCGGGCCGGTAGTCGGCCATCTGCTGCACCACCCGCCGGATCAGCCCTGACAGGTCCAGCCGGTTCAGCCGCGACACCAAATGGCCCGAGGCGATCCGCTCCATATCCAGCAGATCCTCGATCAGCCGCTCAAGCCGCGCGGTATTCTTCAGCCCCATCGCCGCCAGCTGGCCGGCACGGTCCGGCGTAGCGTTGCACAGGCCCGAGCGGATCAGCTCGAAGGCGCCCTTGATCGTGGTCAGCGGCGTCCGCAACTCGTGGCTGACGTTGGCGACGAACTGCTGCTTGGCGATCTCCGCCTGCTTGCGCTGGCTGATATTGCGGATATGGGCCAGGAACCGCGGCCGCTCGTCGTCGGGCGCGATCATCTGGATCGTCACCTCGGCCGGGTTGGTGCGGCCGTCGGGGCGCTGCTGCTTGGCCTCGAAGGTGACCCATTTGCGCGTGCCGCCCAGCAGCGGCGACAGCCGCGCCGAGAGATCCTGCTGCGACACGCCCTGCAGCAATTCGATCAGCGTCAGCCCCTGGATCGCATGCCCCAGCGCCCGCAGCCGGATCCGGGCGCCCCGGTTGGCGTAGAACACCTTCAGATCGTCGGGCCAGAACAGATAGATCTCGTCCTTGATCAGATCGAACGAGACCCGCTGCTGCCGCACCCCCTCGGCCAGCTTGGTTTCGGTGATGTCGGTGCAGACCGAGAGGTATTTCTCAGGCTGCCCCTCGACGTTCAGATAGGGCACCACCGTCGCGCGGATCCAGAACACCTCGCCGGTCTTGGTGAAATTCTTGATCTCGCCATGCCAGGTCCGGCCGCTGGCGATCGTCGCCAGCATGTCGCAGAACCGCCATTGCGACGACTCCTCGGCCCGGATCAGACTGTGGGGCTGGCCGATCAGCTCCTCGCGGGTATAGCCGCTGATCTCGACGAACTTCTGGTTGGCATAGATGATCTTGCCGGCTGCATCCGCAACGCTGATGATCGCATGCTCGCCCAGCGCCTCGATCAGGAACCCCTCGCCGCCGCCCACGCCAAAAGCCAGCGGCCCTTTGGATGGAAACAAGCTCGCCAGGTCGGGCTGAGCCGCTCTCGCGTTCATACGCATATCCCTATTATTTCCTCGCATTATTCTTGTAATGCATGGAGCTGCTCGCGCCATTTACATAACATTCGCAATGCTCGGCGGTAAAAATCAACCTTAAATTGCATCGAAGTGGAAATAACGGCACCTTTCCGCCGGCCGCGCGACAAAAACGACGCGCGGCCGCCCAACTGGGGCGCGCCCGAATGATGCGATAAAGGGGAATTTCCAAACGGTTTTCCCCCTAATCCCCCGCTGTCCTGACGTTATTCAGCCCGGTCGCTTGCCTGGAACACCGCCCCCACCTCGGCCCGGACGATGCGCGCGATCAGGGCGCAATCCTCAAGGCTGAAGGTCAGCGGCACCCGCATGTCGACGATCCCCGCCAGCACCCGGTCGCTGGCCGGCATGCGCTCAGCCGGGGCATAGCGCCAGCTGTCGTAGCGCGAGGTGAAGCCATGCGGCTCCGGCGCGCCGAACCATTTCAGCTCGACACCGCGGGCGGCACAGCGGCGCAACACCTCCCGCACCTGCTCCGCCGCCCAGTCGAGCAGCAGGAACTGGAACGACGAGCCGACATAGGTTTCGGCTGCGGGCCGGTCGATCACGGTCAGGCCGGGGCTGCCGCGCAGGCCCGTCTCCAGCACCCGGTAGCGGTCGTTCCAGCGCGCCACCTGGGCGTCCAGCTGCCGCAGCTGCGGCCGCAGGATGGCGGCGCGCAGATTGTCCATCCGGCCGGAGATATTGGGGGTGTCGTATTTCACCCGCTCGAAGACCTCGGGTCCCGGCGCCGCCAGATGGCGTTCGTAGAGCATGTAGGAGCCCGACAGCATCACCGCCCGCGCGGCGATCTCCGCGTCGTCGGTGACCAGCAGCCCGCCCTCGCCCGCGTTCACATGCTTGTAGGTCTGGCAGGAATAGCAGCCCACCGCGCCCGAGCGGCCCGAGGGCACACCGTTCCAGGCCGCCCCCATGGTATGGGCGCAATCCTCGATCACGGTGACGCCGGCGGCGTCGCACATCGCCATCAGCCGCTCCATGTCGCACAGATGCCCGCGCATGTGGCTCAGCATCAGCACCCTGGCCTGACCCAGCTTGGCCTGCAGGTCGTCGAGGTCGATCACCAGC
>JBFXGQ010000257.1:0-6731 GCA_050177915.1 Pseudodonghicola sp.
CGCGGCACGCCGCAGCAGATCATCGACAAATACAACCAGCTGGCCCGCGATGCCCAGCTGGCCAACGACCGCGTGGCGGCCGAGAATTTCCAGCAGCATGCCGAGCACTATCTGCGCATGCTGAGCGAGGCGCAGCGCGAGCAGGACCAGCGCCGCGACGAGCAGGAGCGCCAGAACCGCGAGCGTCAGGCCGAGCGCGACCGCGAGCGCAGCGACCGGCAGGAGCGCGAGATCGCCGCCAAGGTGACCGATCTGTCCGAGGCGCCGCAGCCCGACGTGCTGGATCTGGGTCTGCACGACCATTCCGACACCGACGACACCGGCCTGGTGGAAACCCCGGAAAATCAGCCGAAGAAGGCCCCCGTCAGCGCCCGCAAGCCGCGCTCGGCACCGGCGCGCAAGCCGAAGGGCGAGGCCGAGGCGCCCGTCGCCGAGGCCGCTGCGGGCGAGGCCCCGGCCGAGGCTGCCACCCCGGCCGCCGAGCCGCCGGCCGAGAAGCCCAAGACCACGACGCGGTCGCGCAAGCCCTCTACCAAGAAGGCCGCCGCCCCGGCGGCCGAGGCGCCCGCCGCAGAATCCGCAGCCGAGCCCGCCGCCAAGTCCGAGGCTGCCCCGGCGGCAGACAGCGACACTTCCTCGGCCGCGGCCGAATAGGGCGCTGCCGCAGATCAAGAAATCAAACGGGCCGGGACATGTTCCCGGCCCTTTTCTTTGTCGCTGTCGTTGCCCGGCGTCTTGACGCAGAAGGGGCCCCCGGGCGGGATCAGCCCTGTTCCAGCGCGCGGGCCAGCGCGCAGAAGGCCTCGAGATTGACCTGTTCGGCCCGCTCGGTGGGGGCGATGCCGGCGGCCTGCAGCCGGTCCTCGATATCCGGCGCCACGCCCTTCAGCGCCGCGCGCAGCATCTTGCGGCGCTGGTTGAAGGCCGCCGCCACCACCCGCGACAGGATCGCCGCATCGGCCGGATAGCGCGGCTCGGGCAACGCCTCCAGATGCACCACCGCGCTCGACACTTTCGGCGGCGGGGTGAAGGCCTCGGGCGGCAGGGTCATCACGATGCGGGCACTGCTGCGCCATTGCGCCAGGATCGCCAGCCGGCCATAGGCCTTGCCGCCGGGCTGCGCCACGATCCGCTCGGCCACCTCGCGCTGGAACATCAGCGTCAGGCTCTGCCAGAACGGCGGCCAGTCGGCAGGCGTCAGCCAGCGCACCAGCAGCTCGGTGCCGATGTTATAGGGCAGGTTGGCCGCGACCCGGATCGGCGGGCTCAGATGCGCCAGCGGATCGACCTCCAGCGCGTCGCCGTTGATGATCTGCAACCGGCCCGGGTAGGCGGCGGCGATCTCCTCCAGCGCCGGGATGCAGCGGTCGTCCTTCTCGATCGCCAGCACCCGGCGCGCGCCCTCGGCCAGCAGCCCGCGGGTCAGCCCGCCGGGGCCCGGGCCGATCTCCAGCACGTCGCACTGGCTCAGATCGCCGGCCTGGCGGGCGATCTTGGCGGTCAGGTTCAGGTCCAGCAGAAAGTTCTGCCCCAGCGCCTTGCGCGCGGACAGGCCATGGCTGGCGATCACCTGGCGCAGTGGCGGAAGGCTGTCGATGGCGCTCATGTCTTTTTCTGGCTCCAAATATCCCCGCCGGAGGCGGAAAACTCATATCCCGGGCCAGAGGATTTCAGGCCTCCGGCGGGGATATTTACGGCCAGAAAAAGCCTGCGGCTCATACGGCGGCGGTCATCTTCTGGGCCAGGTTCAGGGCGGCGATCAGGCTGGCGGGATTGGCCTTGCCCTGGCCCGCGATGTCGAAGGCGGTGCCATGGTCGGGCGAGGTGCGCACGAAGGGCAGCCCCAGCGTGACGTTGACGCCATTGTCGAAATCCAGCGTCTTGATCGGGATCAGCGCCTGATCGTGATACATGCAGATCGCGGCGTCATAGCGCGCGCGCGCGGCAGCATGGAACATGGTGTCGGCCGGGTGCGGACCGCTGAGGCTGAAATCCGTCTGCGGGATCTGCGCCAAGAGCGGCGCGATCCAGTCGATCTCCTCCCGCCCCATGACGCCGCCTTCGCCGGCATGCGGGTTCAGCCCGGCGACGGCAAGGCGCGGGCGGGCGATGCCGAACCGCTCGCGCAGGTCGCGGGCGGTGATCTCGATGGTCTCGCGCAACAGCGAAGGCGTCAGCCGCTTGGGCACCTCCGACAGCGCGATATGGATGGTGGTGGGCACCACCCGCAGCCGGTCCGAGGCCAGCATCATCACCACCCGCGGCGTGCCCGCCAGCGCGGCGAGGAATTCGGTATGGCCGGGATAGGCGAAACCGGCGCCGTCGATCAGCGCCTTCTTGTGGATCGGCGCGGTGCAGACGGCGCGGGCGCGGCCGGCCTGCACCAGCTCCACCGCCGTTTTGATCGCGGCGATGACGCCGGCGGCATTGGCCGGGTCCGGCCGGCCCGGGGTGGCGGCGCCGGCGAAGGCCAGCGGCAGTACCGGCAGCGCGCGGGCGCAGGCCGCAGTGGCCTGGGCGGGATCGTCGAGTTCGGCCACCGGGGTGCCGGCGGGCAGGTGGCGCGGATCGCCGATCCAGACGAAGGGGCAGTCGCCGCGCAGCCGGTCCCAGGCCATCGCCGCCAGTTCGGGGCCGATGCCGGCCGGTTCGCCGCAGCTCAGCGCGACGGGGGCGTGGGCCCCGCTGCTCATCTTTCCTCGATCAGCGCGTCGGCCTTGAGCTGGGCCAGATGGCTGCGCGAGTAGCCCTGCAGCCGTTGCTCGATCAGCGCGTTGGAGACCTCTTCGCGGGAGGCCGCGGCGGCCAGATCCGAGGTGCGGCCGCACAGCATCAGCAGCACCAGCGTCTGGCCGTTGGAACGGGTGAGCGCGGTCGAGGTCTCGCCGGGGTCGAGCTTGGACAGCTCCAGCGCCACGTCGCGCGGGATCTGGCCCGGCGCCTCGGACTTGCGCTCCAGCACCTCGGGCGGCTGGCCCTTGGCGATGCCATAGAGGTCGTCGCAGGTGTCGACCTTCTGGCGGATCGCGGCGGCGGCGGCCAGCGCCTCGGGCGCGCGGCCGCCGGGGATGTAATAGGCGGCATAGTCGATCTTGGCATAGCGCGGCTCGACAGTGCCGGATTCGCGGATGCCGCGCATCTGGAACAGCGCCACCGCGTTGGGCAGCGCCAGCGGCGCAGAGACCTCGCCCGTCTTGAGGCCGAGGATCATCGGCTGCAGCGGGCCGGGCAGGCGGTTGAGCGGCATCCAGTCGAGCCGGCCGCCGTCGGTGCGGCTCTCGCTGGCGGAATATTGCGCGGCGGCGGCGGAGAAGGCGTCATAGCTCTTCACCTCGGCGATCTGGTTGGCCAGGTTCTCGACCTGGTCCAGGGTCTGCGGGGTGACCGGGATGATGATCTCGGACAGCAGCACCTGAAGGCCGGCGCCGCTGCCGGCGCGGCCCAGGGCGCGGTCGATCTCGGTCGCCGTGGGGCGGGCGCGGGCGCCGAAGCGGGCGCCGATATAGTCGCGCCACAGCAGCGTGATCTCGACGAAGTCGCGCACCGTCTGGCGCGACACGCCGCCGTCGGCCAGCGCCTTGATGAAGTCGTCGGTGGACATGTTGGTGCGCTTGGCCATCTCGTCGATGCCGGTCTGCACGTCCTCGGGCGCCACCGTGATGTCGAGCGCCTTGGCCGCCTGCTGTTTCAGCCGGTCCTCGATCAGCGCCTCGCGCGCCAGCTTGACGTGGTCGCCGGGCGCGTTGAGCAGCCGCAGCAACTGGGCGCGCTGTTCCAGCTCGTAGCCGGTGATGGCGGCGCCGTTGACGGTGATGGCGGGGGCGAACAGCCCCTGCGCCTGTGCCGGATGCGGCTGCAGCCCGGTCAGCGTCAGCCCGAGGGCCGCCGTCAGGCAGACGGCACGCGCGCGCCGGGTCAGGGAGTGCAGCAGGGGGGTCAGGATTTTCCGCATGATCGCCTGTATTTCACTGTTCCGCTCTCGACGGCGAAGCCGCTGAGCGCGATGGTAAAGCCGAAATCGGTCGAAGGCTCAACACTTGTCGACGAGGTATAGCGCCGGTTGAGGGAAAGATCGACCGTCACGCATTCGTTTCTGTAGATCAGCCCGACGCCGGCGTAGGTGGCGTTGTCGGCCGCGATGTCATAGCGCAGATTGGCGCTGGCGGTCCAGCTCGGGGTCACCCGATAGCTGCCGTCGAACCAGAGTTCCGAAACTTCGGCCGCGCGGCCTTCGGCCGGATCGACGCCGAGCCAGAGGTACGAGCCGCCGATGGTGCTGCGCGTGCTGGCCCAGGCGCCGCGCAGTTCGGCCTTGGAGAAGCTGAAGGAATCGTCCAGCAGCCCGCGCGCGGTCAGCGCCAGCCCGCTGTCGGTCGTCACCTGTCCGGCCAGCAGGATGTCCGAGGCCTTGCCCGACAGGCCGGAGGTGGCGGTGAAATCGGGGTCCGCGGCGCTGCGGAAGACCTGGCCCACGGTGGCCGAGGCCTGCCAGCCCGAGGCGGCGTGGCGCGCCCAGTTGACCCCGACCGCCAGCGCGGTGCCATCCTCGCGCGCGTCGGCCGAGGGGAAACGCGACAGCGACAGCAGGTTGCCCTGGTCGAATTCGGCGAAACGGCTTTCGTCCAGCGGCGGCGTGCCGCCGTGCACCTTGCTCCAGCCCAGCTGGACCACGGGTTCGAGGAAATGGGTGGCGCCGCTGGCGGTGGTGCGGACCATCGGATAGCGCAGGCTGAAGGCGGTGCGCGGCGTGGTGCGGCTGATGTCCGACGGGTAGGTGGTGTCGTCGTCGATGTTGAAACGGTCGGCCGAGAAGCCGATGCGCCAGTCGGCGCGCAGCCCGGGGCCGAGGATCCAGTTGCGCCGCCATTCCACGTCGGCGGTGGCGCGGGTGACGTCGCGACCGACGATATTGACCGCCGAGGTGCGCTGATAGGCGCGCGCGTCCAGCCCGAAGCGCAGCTCGCCGCCGAAGGCGCGGGGGAAGGCGCGGCGCTCGTAGGAGAAATCGACGATCCGGGTCGGGATCAGCGCCTCGTCCTCGCCGTCGCGCAGCGAGTCGTAGTGGATCGCGGCGCTGCGGAAGGCGCTGTCGCGGGTGGTGCGGGTCAGCTTGACCTCGCTGCGCAGCCGGTCGTAGTCGGGCAGGCCGTAATCGACCAGATAGGCGTTGTCCGAGGCGGTCTTGATATCGAAGCTCAGCTTAAGGCGGTTGGCCAGATCGAAGCTGCCGGCGCCGAACAGATAGCCGCGCTTGGCGCCGGGGATCAGGTCGTCGCGGGTATAGGCACCCTCGAAGTTGATGGCGCCGCGGCGGAACGCCTGGCGATAGCGCAGGTTCAGCGTCTCGGTGCGCGGCGACAGATAGGGCGTCACCGTCAGGTCGCGGTGATCGCCGAGCCGGAAGAAATAGGGCACCTTGATCCCGGTGCCGAGCTGCGAGGTGGTGCGGATCGTCGGGATCAGGAAGCCGGTGGCGCGGTCGAGCGAGGGATCGGGCAGCCGCAGCGCCGGGAAGTAGAACACCGGCACGTCCAGCACCCGCAGCTGCGCCCCCTTGAAATAGAGCTGCTGCTCCTTCTGGTCATGGGTGACGCTGCGGGCGCGGATCTGCCACAGCGGCGGGCGGCCGTCCTCGCAGACGTGGCAGGAGGTGACGGTGGTCTTGTAGAGCTGGGTATAGCGGCCGCCGACGCGCACCATCTGCAGCGCGGCCAGCTGCACCTGCTGGTCGAACACCAGCCGGGCGCCGCGCAGCAGCCCGTTCTGTAGCCCGCGGTCCAGCTCGGCGGCATCGGCGAGGATGGTGATAGTGTCGCCCTCGTCGATGCGGATCGGCCCCTCGATCTCCAGCCGGCCGCTGCTGCGGTCGAAGGTGATGCGGTCGGCCGACAGCCGGGTCTGGCCCTGGAAGGCCTCGACATGGCCCTCGGCGATCAGCTTGCGGTCCGGCGTGATGAACACCCGGTCGGCCACCAGCATGGCCGGCGGCTGCGCCTCGGGCGTCTCGAACCCGGGGGTTTCGGAACCGGGGGTCTCGGAACCGGGGGTCTCGGGGCCGGGCGTGGTCTGGGCGTGCAGCGCCGCGGGCAGCGCCAGCGGCGCCGCCGGGATCAGCGACCACAGCAGCAGCGATATGATGTGACGCAGTCTCACCCGTCCTCCGCGTGCAGCAGCAGGCCAAGCGACAGGAACAGCGCCGCCAGCGGCGGCGCCCAGGCGGCCAGCGCCACCGGGATCTGGCCGTTCTCGCCCAGGATCTGGGCGAAGTTGCGAATGAAATACAGCGCGAAGCCCAGCAGCACCGCGGTCAGCACCGCGGCGCCGGTGCCGCCGAACCGGGTGTGGCGCATGGTGAAGGCGGCGCCGACCAGCACCATGGCGACCAGGAACAGCGGCCGCGCCAGTTCCACCTGATACCAGACCTCGTGCCGGCGGGTGGAGAACCCGGCCTCCTGCAATTGCCGGATGGTGGCGGGCAGGTTGTAGATCGAGATGCCGGCGGCCCGGCCCAGGCTTTCGCGGATGCGGTCGCGGGTCAGCGTGGTGGCGATGCGCAGGCTGTCGTGGACGGTGGCCGAGGCCTCGGGGTTGACCCCGGCGCTCAGCGGCCAGACCTTGGCGTTGGTCAGCTGCCAGGCATCGTCCTCCAGCCGGGCGCTGTCGGCCAGGATGCGGCGCACCGGCACGCCTTCGGGCGAAGAGGTCAGGATGGTCACCCCGAACAGCGTCGC
>JBFXGQ010000258.1:0-6690 GCA_050177915.1 Pseudodonghicola sp.
TGGGTCCTTCTGGCGTGTCACCCCCGAGTCCTTAGACAAGGCGCGGCAACGTTTCCAGCCCCATTCGGGGCCACGCGCAGCATGTCGCGGGCGGTTTCGCGCGGCGGCCGGCAGCAGCGCTTTGCGCGCCGGCGCTTCTGCGCTAGGGTGGCCGCAAAACAGCGAGACCCGCCCGACCGAGGCCCGAGCATGACTGTGATCCGTATTGTTCTGAGCGCGCTTGCGCTGGCCGCCGTGACGGCCTGTGACGCCACCGGCGCGCCCGAGGTGAGCCGGCAGAGCGCGCCGGCCGCCCCGCCCGGCGCGCCGCCCGGCACCTGCTGGGGCAGGCATGTGTCGCCGGCGGTGATCGAGACGGTGACCGAACAGGTGGTGGCGCGGCCGGCCAGGCTGGCCGCCGACGGCACGGTGACGCGGCCGGCGACCTATCGCACCGAGACGATCCAGAGGATCGTGCAGGAACGGCAGGAGACCTGGTTCGAGCGGCCCTGCGAGGTCGTGATGACGCCGGAGTTCATCGCCAGCCTGCAGCGCGCCCTGGCGGCGCGGGGGCTGTACCGCGGCCCGGTCACCGGCGAGATGGACGCCCGCACCGAGGCCGCCGTGCGCCGCTATCAAAAGCCGCAGGGGCTGGATTCGGGGCTGCTGTCGCTGGCCGCCGCCCGCAAGCTGGGGCTGGTGGCAGTCGATCTGGACAAGGGGTGAGGCGGCGCCGAGAAGAAGCCGGGCGCGCGCCGTCTTCTTCTCGCTCGAAATACTCCCGCCGGAGGCCTCCGCGATGCGGGGCCGGGCGCGGCGGTCCGTCGCCGGTCAGCGTTTGAACAGCAACGCCTGCGCGTCCTTGTCCTGCTGGATATTGCCGCGCTTTTCGGCGGCCAGCGCGCGGCCGCGCTGCACCGCGGGACGGGCGCCGACGGTGTCGAGCCAGCGGGCGAAATGCGGCTTGTCGTCGATCTCCTGCTCCTGCCGCTTCCACAGATGCGCCCAGGGCCAGATCGCCATATCGGCGATGGAGTAGAAATCGCCGGCCACGAATTCAGTCTGCGCCAGCTGCCGGTCGAGCACGCCGTAGAGCCGGCCGACCTCGCGGCGATAGCGGTCCTTGGCATAGGGCAGATCCTGCGGCGGCTCCATCGCCGGGGCGTATTGCAGGAAGTGATGCGCCTGGCCGGCCATCGGCCCGACGCCGCCCATCTGCCACATCAGCCATTGCTCGACGGCGATGCGGTCGCGTTCGCCCCGGCCGTAGAACCTGCCGGTCTTGCGGGCGAGGTATTGCAGGATGGCGCCGGATTCGAAGATCGACACCGGCGCGTCGTCCGGCCCCTCGGGGTCGACGATGGCGGGCATCCGGTTGTTCGGCGCGATCTTCAGGAACGCCGGGTCGAACTGGTCGCCGGCGGTGATATCCACCAGATGCAGGCGATAGGGCAGCTCCATCTCCTCCAGGGCGATGGAGATTTTCCAGCCGTTCGGTGTCGGCCAGTAGTAAAGATCAATCGGTGCGCTCATGTCGGCCTCCCTTTCGGGGGCGATCATGAGGCTTTCTGCGCGAAGGGCAAGGGCAGCGGCAGGCTGGGCGGCGCGATCAGCCGCGACCAGCGCGGCGCCGGCTCTTGCGGCAGGCCGTGCCGGATCAGGCCCAGCGGCAGGCTCTCGGGGCGGCGCAGCAGGTCCTTGTAGAATTGCAGCACGCCCGGGCGCATGTAGCTGGACCAGTGGCAGATCCGCCGCTCCGGCAGCGCGATGGCGGCGCCGAGACGGTCGAGATGCGCCAGCGTGCCGGGGCAGTCGAGCTGCAGGGTAATGGCATTGGGCGCCTCCAGTCCGTGGCCGATGGCCCGGTCGCCGGGCTGGGGCGGGGCGATCAGCCGCTCGAACAGGAAGTCGAAAGGGTCGTTCTCGCGGCTGGTGACGTTGATGAATTCCGCCGTGCAGCCGGCCTCGGTGTCCAGCGCCGCCTGCGCGCGGGAGCGATAGCTGGCGCCGGTCAGCGAGATGATCCGGCCCACCGCGCCGCGCGGCAGGTGGTGCAGCGCCTCGAGCGCCAGTTCGGTGCCCAGCGAATGGGCGATCACATGCACCGGCCGCTCCGGTGCCTGATCGTGCAGCGTGGCGATCACCTGCGCCAGCGCGCGCCCGGCCTCGACCGCGCGTCGCTGCGCGGTCCAGAGCGCGCCGCGCGCCTGCCAGCCGAAGGCCACCGCGACACCCTCGTCGCGGAGCCCGGCGCCGAAGCCCAGCTGGCGTGGCCAGGAGGGCGAGCGCCATGGCAGCGCCTCGGGCTGCAGCGCCAGGATGTGGCGGTGCGGGCAATGGATGCGATGGCCGGGCAGGTATTTGAACCCGTGGATCATCACCACGGCGGGACCGGGGGCGGCGCCCGCGCGCCGCAGTGCCTGTTCCGCCGGCTCGGAGCCGCGATGCAGCTCGGCGCGCTCCCCGGTTGCGTTGATCCTGACGATGGCCATGGCCCCAGCTCCATGCACAAGATGTTGTTTCCGCTATGGCCCAGGGCTGTGACGCCGCCGTGAAGGATCGGTTACAGCTTCGTGAAGCCCCGAGGGGGCGCGCTTGACGGGTCGGGCCGACAGGCGTATGTGCGGGGCACGATCGAGATCGTGGCGATTTGTTACCGGATTGCGGGCCACGTTAAACAACACCGCTAAAAGGTCAGGATGAAAGACCCCTTTCGCTTGGCCGCGATCGGGGTTTTTTGTTGTGCCCTTCAGCGGGGCCAGGAGAGATATGACATGAGCGACAGCTGGAAATCACGCACCACGGCAGTTCACGCAGGCACCCGCCGCAGCCAGTACGGCGAGATGAGCGAGGCGATCTTACTGACGCAGGGCTTCGTCTACGAGACCGCCGAGGCGGCCGAGGCCCGCTTCATCCAGGCCGGCGAGGACGAGTTCATCTATGCCCGCTACGGCAACCCCACCGTGCGGATGTTCGAGGACCGCATCGCCCGGATCGAGGGGGCGGAGGACGCCTTTGCCACCGCCTCGGGGATGGCTGCGGTTTCCGGCGCGCTGACCGCACTGCTGAAGGCGGGCGATCATGTGGTATCGGCCCGGGCGCTGTTCGGCTCCTGTATCTATATCCTCGAGGAGGTGCTGGGCCGCTACGGCGTCGAGGTCACCTTTGTCGACGGCACCGATCTTGAGGCCTGGCGCGCCGCGATCCGGCCCGACACCAGGCTGGTGTTCTTCGAATCGGTGTCGAACCCGACGCTGGAGGTCACCGACATCCGCGCGGTGGCCGATCTGGCCCATGCCGCCGGCGCGCTGGTTGTGGTGGACAATGTCTTCGCCACGCCGGTGTTCTCGACCGCCATCGCCCAGGGCGCCGATATCGTGGTCTATTCCGCGACCAAGCATATCGACGGGCAGGGCCGCACGCTGGGCGGCGTGATCCTTGGCAGCAAGGAGCTGATCCGCAAGCGGATCGAGCCCTATATGAAGCATTCCGGCGGCGCGATGAGCCCGTTCACCGCCTGGGTTCTGGTCAAGGGGCTGGAGACGCTGGACCTGCGGGTGCGCGCCCAGGCCGCCAATGCCGCCGCGGTGGCGCGGGCGGTCGAGGGGCACGCGGCGCTGGCGCGCACGCTCTATCCCGGTCTGGCGAGCCATCCGCAGCACGATCTGGCCGCGCAGCAGCTGGGCGGTGCCGGCGGCACCATGGTGGCGCTCGACCTCAAGGGCGGGCAGCCGGCGGCGTTCCGCTTTCTCAACGCGCTGAAGATCGCGCTGATCTCGAACAACCTGGGCGATGCCAAGACCATCGTCACCCATCCCGCCACCACCACCCACCAGCGGCTGAGCGACACGCAGCGCGCCGAACTGGGCATCACGCCGGGTCTGGTGCGGGTGTCGCTGGGGATCGAGGACGGCGAGGATCTGGTCGCCGACATGCTGCAGGCGCTGGACGCCGCGGTCTGACCCCGGGCGGCGGCGCCGCGCGGACCGCAGACCATGTGATCCGGCTGTAACTTTGGCCTGTGGGGGATTAGGATTTGAAATCCTCTCCCCCGCGCCTAGGTTTAGCGGGCAGATGCAAAGGGACCGGCCATGAACTTGCACATGACCCCTGTGAACCGGGCACCGGACCGGGACGAGGCCTCGGCCGCGCTGGAGGTGCTGCGCGCCTGGGCGAGAACCGCCACCCCGACCGAGGTGGCCCAGCTCGACCCCGCCATCGCGCGACTGCTGCCCGGGCAGGGCCTGAGCAACTATCCGGACCTGTCGCGGCACTACCCCGAGGATTTCGTCGCCGACGAGGCCTATAAGGCGATGATGCCGGACCTGCAGAACGGGCCGGCCAGCCTGATCCGCGGGGCGAAGCAGCATATCCAGCATGTCGGGATCTCGAATTTCCGCCTGCCGATCCGCTTTCACACCCGCGACAACGGCGATCTGACGCTGGAGACCGGGGTGACCGGCACCGTCAGCCTCGAGGCCGACAAGAAGGGCATCAACATGTCCCGCATCATGCGGTCGTTCTATGCCCATGCCGAACGCACCTTCAGCTTCGGGGTGATCGAGGCGGCGCTGGACGATTACAAGGCCGATCTGGACAGTTTCGACGCCCGCATCCAGATGCGCTTTTCCTTCCCGATGAAGGTGGAAAGCCTGCGCTCGGGGCTGGTCGGCTACCAGTATTACGACATCGCGCTGGAACTGGTGGAAACCGCCGGAGTGCGCAAGAAGATCATGCATCTGGACTATGTCTATTCCTCGACCTGCCCCTGTTCGCTGGAGCTGAGCGAACATGCCCGCGCCGGGCGCGGCCAGCTGGCGACGCCGCATTCGCAACGCTCGGTGGCGCGGGTCTCGGTGGTGCTGGACCCGGCGGCCGATTGCCTGTGGTTCGAGGATCTGATCGAGGCCTGCCGCCGCGCGGTGCCGACCGAGACGCAGGTCATGGTCAAGCGCGAGGACGAACAGGCCTTTGCCGAGCTGAACGCCGCCAACCCGATCTTTGTCGAGGATGCGGTGCGGCTGTTCTGTGCCGAATTGCAGGCCGATCACCGGATCGGCGATTTCCGCATCGTCGCCAGCCATCAGGAAAGCCTGCACAGCCATGACGCGGTGAGCCTGCTGGTCGAGGGCGAGACCTTCGCCAGCGAAAGCCTCGATCCGCGGCTGTTCGCCTCGCTGATCCACGCGGGGTAGGGCGGGGCAGCTCCGGACGGGCAGGGGCAGGCCGCGTTTTCGGCCGCCATCGGCGGGAGATTTCCGCTTTGCCGCAGCGCAGCATTTTTTGCTGCACCTGCGCGGGAAATCGGCTATGGTCGGGGGGACCATGCCGGTGCCCCATGGCGCCGGCCGGAACCGGAGTTGAGCCGCGATGCTGCCCGCCATCGACTGCGCTAACGAGATGACCCGCCTGTGGTGGCGCGTCGCGGTGCTGCTGGAAGATGCCCAATGCGTCGTGGCGATGCGGATCATGGGATTTTCCGGCGTCTGGTCGGTGCCGCCCGGCGAATCCCGCGACATGATTCGGGAAAAGATGCCCGCCTTTACCGAAGGTCTGGTGGCCGGCGCGCTGACCGCCTGGGAGGGGCGCGGCCCCGACCGGGTGATGCTGGCCGTGGTCGGACCGATTTCGCAGCAGGCCCGCGCCAATCGCAGCCGGCTGGCCCGGCGCGGGCTGCGGCTGCCCGCGGCGATGACCTTTGCCAATGACGACGATGTGCAATCCCAGAACGGAGCGACAGCACCATGACTCCCAAGCCCATCCCGCTTCAGGTCCATGCCGCCGCCTGCCGGATGGCGGGCTATGCGATCAGCACGCAGATAAAGCTGATTCAGAACATGACGCATTCGGCGCTGCAACTGCCGGCGCTGCAGGCGCGGGTGTTCGAAACCGCCGCGGCGCTGGCGCCCGAGCTGCCCGCCGGTGTCTTCGGCGTTGCGGTGCGGTTCAGGACCGGCACGCCGGCGAAACCCGCCGCCGAGACTAAGCGCGAACCCAAGGTCGAACCGAAGGCTGACCCGGAGGTCGAAGAGATCGTTGGCGAGGTGATCGAAGCTGTCGCGCTGCCGGTGGCCGAAGCTGCCGCCGAGCCCGCGCCGGTCGAGGTCCCGGTGCCGCCGGTAGTCGAGGCCGCGGCTCCGCCTGCACCCGCCGCCCCCGAACCCGCCGCCCCCGAACCCGCCACCCCCGAACCCGCCGTCCCCGCACCCGCCGCCGCCGCGCCTGCCGCGGCGAAACCGGCCGCCCGCCGACCGGCGGCGCGCAAGCCCGCCGCCAAGCCGGCAAGCGCCCGCACCGCCACGACCAAGGCCGCGGCGCCGGCCGAAGACCCCGCCAAGCCGGCGCCGCGACGCCGCACCCGCACCCCGGCCAAGCCGCCGCAGATGTCGGGCGAGACCGAGTGATCCCGCTCCCCCCGGCCCCGCGCCGGGGGGAGCCGCGTTGCGCTTGACACCCGCCGCCGCCCACGCCAACCCTGCGCCCATGTTGGATCTGCGCCCCGTGGGATATGTGATCGGCCTGCTGGTGACCATTCTGGGCGCCACCATGATGCTGCCGATGCTCGCCGACCTGCACGAGGGGCGCGGCGAATGGTATGTGTTCCTGCAAAGCGGGCTGATGACCATGCTGACCGGCGGTCTGGTGGCGCTGAGCTGCTCGAACGGCGTGCGCGAGGGGCTGACCATCCAGCAGACCTTTCTGCTGGCCACC
>JBFXGQ010000259.1:0-6668 GCA_050177915.1 Pseudodonghicola sp.
AATGGCCGGACAGGTCGATCTTGTCGACGTTGACGGCGAAATCCTCGACCACGTCGCTGCCGTTCAGATCCTCGAACACGAAGACATCCGCGCCGGTGCCGCCGTTCAGCCTGTCGTCGCCCAGGCCGCCTTCCAGCCGGTCGTTGCCGCCCCCGCCCAGCAGCACGTCCTTGCCGGCGTCGCCGAACAGCTTGTCATTGCCGGACTGACCGACCAGACGGTCGTTGCCCTCGCCGCCGCTGGCGGTGTCATTGCCGCCGCCCAGCGTCAGCCTGTCGTTGCCGCCGCCGCCCTGCACGGTATCGGCCCCGATGCCGGCGAAGATCACGTCATTGCCGCCGCGGCCGTCGATCACGTCATTGCCATTGCCGCCCCGGATCGTGTTGCGGCCATCGTCGCCGGTCAGCGTATCGGCGAATCTCGAACCGGTCAGCTTTTCGATCGAGTCGAAGAAATCGCCCTCCGCATCGCCGCCCGAGCCCTTGCCGGTCGACAGATCGACAGTCACCGCCGCCTTCGAGCCGGCATAGGAAAGGGTATCCACCCCTGCCCCGCCCAGCAGGAAATCGGCGTCGGCGCCGCCCTCCAGCACGTCATTGCCGGCGCCGCCGATCAGCACGTCGCTGCCGGCATCGCCGAACAGCGTGTCGTTGCCCTGACGGCCCGCCAGAATGTCGTCGCCGCTGCCGCCGATCAGGAGATCGTTGCCGCCCCGGCCGATCAGGTCGTCGTCGCCGGCAAGGCCGACGATCTTGTCGTCCTCGGCGGTGCCGACAATCGAATCGCCGTCGCCGCCGACCTCGACCACCGAGACCGCGTCGCCGTCATAGGCGCTGACCACCAGGAAATGCCGGTCGCCGATCTGGACGTGCTCGACGTCGCGGGGGCCTTCCAGGGCGCTGCTGTCCCGGATCGCCGCCGCCTGTTTCAGATTGCCGTCCGCGTCCAGCGTATAGAGGCGCAGGGAATCGTCGCCCCCGCCCAGTGCCGCGATATAGGACACCCCGTCGAACTCGAAAATATCCAGCTCGTAGATGTTGTAGCTGCCGTTGGTATCATAATGTTCAAAGGTGGAGACATAGGTCGCCATGCCGTTCTTGTTGAGCGAATAGACAAAGATCTCGTTGCGATAGCTATCCGCGACGATCAGGTAATCCTTGCCGTTGATGCGCCCGGCGACAATCCCATCGAGAGAGGCATAGGAGTACGCAATCGGCTGGATCGGGCTGAGCTTGCCGCTGTCGGCGATCTCGAAGACGCTGACTCCTTCATCGTCGTAGGAGGACGCATAGAGAAACGTCTTGGTGCCGATGGAGTGGATCGAGAGATTCTCGACCGAGGCCAGCAGATAGGAGGAATCATCGGTGTCCTGCGCGGTATCCACCAGGCTCAGCTTGCCCTGCGCGCTGACCTTAAAGATCGACACCGCGTCGGAATAGTAGGCAGAGACCGCGACAAAGGCCCCGTTCGGCGTTTCGAAACTGCGCGCCACGTTCGCCAAGTCCAGCGCGAAGCCATCCGCCCGGCTGACGGTGTCGGTCAGCAACAGCTTGCCCTTGTCGGCACCCGACTTGACGATCCGGAACACGCTCAGCGCATCGTCGCCGCCTGAGGGAACCAGCAGGAAGGTATTGCCCCCGACCGTGACAGTGTCGATGTAACGCGGGCTCTCCAGGTTGAGCGTGGTGGAATCCGCCACCGACCCCACCGGCGTCAGCGCGCCGTCGCCGTCCAGGCGCAGGATCTGAATGCCATCGTCGTCGCGACCGCTGACATAGACGAAAACGGTGCCGCCGATTTCCGCCACCGCGACGCCCGAGGCGCCGTTCAATTCAGGGGAGGTGACGAAATCCTCGACCGAGGAAACAAGCGTGAGATCGCCGATTAGGTTCATGGAATTCTCTCCTTGAAAATGGAACCATTTATTTTTGATTAAACATATACCTAATATGCGACAGAATTCAAACGGTTGCGACAAGGCCCTGTGCCGCTGGGAAACGGCTCTGCCCTATCGTCGAAGGGCAGCGGAAACGAAAAGACGGCTGCCATTCGCACGGCAGCCGTCCCGGAGCGCTCCGACGGAGAAAACGCTCAGAAAATAAAGTCGTTCTGATCCAGTTCCGCCACTTTGACGCCGACCAGCTGGATGGTGTGACCGCCGCTGCCGATCACCGTGCTGCCGCCGAATTCGAACACATTGTCCAGCACGTCGGCGAAGCTGTCGAAACCGGCCAGCCCCGACAGGTCGATCCGATCGACATCGACCTCGAAATCCTCGATCACATCGGTGCCGTGGCGGTCGGCGAAGACGAAGACATCGGCGCCGGTGCCGCCGGTCATCCTGTCGTCGCCCAGCCCGCCGTCCAGCCGGTCGTCGCCGGCGCCGCCGTCGAGCAGGTCCTTGCCGTCATCGCCCTTGAGCGTGTCGTTGCCCGCCTCGCCGAACAGCCGGTCGTTGCCCTCGCCGCCCTCGCCGGTGTCATTGCCCTCGCCCAGCGCGATCCGGTCGTTGCCGGCGCCGCCAAAGACCTTGTCGGCCCCGGCGCCGGCGTCGATCACGTCATTGCCGCGCAGCCCGTCGATGGTGTCGTTGCCGGCGCCGCCCTCGATCACGTTACGGCCGTTGCTGCCGGTCAGCGTGTCGGCGAATTTCGACCCGGTCAGGTTCTCGAAAGACTCGAACACGTCGCCCCGGGCGTCGCCGCCCCGGGCCAGCCCGGTCTGCAGGCTGACGGTGACGCCGGCGCGCGAGGTTTCATAGGACAGCGTGTCGGTGCCGGCGCCGCCCAGCAGCACATCCGCCCCGGCGCCGCCCTCCAGCAGGTCGTTGCCCATGCCGCCGATCAGCACATCGGCGCCGCTGCCGCCCGAGAGCGTATCGTTGCCCGACCGGCCCGACAGCACGTCGTCACCGCCGCCGCCGATCAGCAGATCGTTGCCCGCGCGCCCGATCAGATCGTCGTCGCCGTTCAGCCCGACCAGCTTGTCGTCCTCATCCGTGCCGACGATGGCGTCGTCGCCGCCGCCGATCTCGATCACCGAAACGCTGTCGCCATACTGGTTGCTGACGACGATGAAATGCCGCGTGCCGATGGTGACATGCTCCATGTCGCGGGCGCCGTCGATATCGGTGTGGTCGACGATCTTCTGCGCCAGATGCAGATTGCCGTCGCTGTCCAGCGTGAACAGCGACAGCGAATCGTCGCCCGCCCCCACCGCCGCGACGTAGGAATCGCCTTCGATATGGAAGATCTTCAGTTCGAAGATGTCGGACACGCCGGCCTCGTCGAAGTTGTTGTAGGTGGACACCAGCTCGGCCTTGCCGGTCTTGCCCAGCGCGTAGACATAGAGCTGCTCGCCGGAATAATCGGCCACGATCATGTAGTCCTTGCCATCGATCCGGCCGCAGACCAGCGCCTCCAGCGCGGTGGCCGGCAGCGACACCGCCTGCACCAGCCTGAGCTGGCCGGCGGCGTCGATCTCGAAGACGCTGACGCCGTCGTCGCCCTCCGAGGCGGCGTAGAGGAAGGTGCGCCCGCCGATGGCGTGGACCGAGATATCCTCCACCCCCTTCAGCAGCAGGGAAACGCTGTCGCCGTCGCTCGCCGTATCCAGCAGCCTGAGCTTGCCGGTGGTGCTGAGCTGGAAGATCGACACCGCGTCGGAGCCCTTGGCCGCTACCGCCAGGAAGGCACCGTTCGCGGTCTCGAAGGTCTTGACGTAATCGGCGTTCAGCAGCGCCCCGCCGTCGTCCAGGCCGAAGCTGTCGGTGGGCGTCAGCTGGCCCTTGTCGGGGCCCGCGGGGCTGATGCGGAAGACGCTCAGCGCGCCGCTGTCCGCCGAGGGCACCACCAGGAACGGCTTGCCGTCGACCATGACGACATCGGCGATGCGCGGGCTGTCGAGCATGACGCCGTCCCCATGGGAGACCGAGCCCACCGGCCTGAGCTGCCCGTTGGCGCCCAGCGACAGGATCTGGATGCCGTCGTCGTCGCGGCCGCTGACATAGACGAACACCGTCCCGTTCAGCGCGACGATGGCGACGCTGCTGGCGCCGTCCAGTTCCGGGGAGGTCGTGAAATCTTTGACCGAGGACACGAGTTTGAGATCACCGATAAGGTTCATAGAGCGCGAAGCCTCCTTGAGAAATGACTTTTAAGAATTGGGACTCTGGCCATAGCGGCGCATTTCATGAGACAACTGTCTCATAAATTCAGAGCAGATGAGACGCAACAAAAAAAGCGGGGCGAACCCCGCTTTTCTGCATCAGTCAGGACGGCAGGGCCGGCTCAGTAGAGCCCGCCCGAGCTCACCGTGCCGAAATCGGCCTTGGGTCCCACCACCGCCGTCTCGCCGGTCGAGGTGGTGACCTGACGACCGGCCGAGGTCACTTCCTCGAACAGCGGCAGGTTCGAGCCCATGGCGAAGCCGCCGTCATAGGTCAGCCCGAAGATCGGCTCCTCGCCATCGCGGAAATACTCGGCCGAGACATAGGCGCCCGAGGCGTCATCGGGCAGCCGCGCGCCGGTGTAACGGTCGATCTTGATGAAATGGCCGCCCGGGGGCACCGCGAAGGGGCCGCCGCCGTATTTCTTGACCGCCTTCTCCATGAAGGTCTGGAACACCGGGCCGCACATCGACGAGCCATAGGCGCTTCGCCCCAGCGGCCGCGGCCGGTCGTAGCCGATATAGCAGCCGGCGACGATATTGCTGGTGAAGCCGATGAACCAGACGTCGCGCGCATCGTTGGTGGTGCCGGTCTTGCCGGCGGTGGGCACCGGCAGATGCACCACGCCGGACGCGGTGCCGCGGTCGACCACGCCCTTCATCATCGAGGTGAGCTGATAGGCGGTGATCGCATCCATCACCCGACTGCGGTTCGACACGATGCGCGGCGCCTCGCCGGCGGGCAGGTTCGCCACCTCGCAATCGGTGCAGCTGCGCTTGTCGTGGCGATAGATGGTCTTGCCGTAGCGGTCCTGGATCCGGTCGACCAGCGTCGGTTCCACCCGCTCGCCGCCGTTGGCGAACATCGCATAGGCGGCGACCATGCGATACAGCGTGGTCTCCTCCGCCCCCAGCGAGTTGGCCAGATAGGGCCCCATCTCGTCATAGACGCCGAAGCGTTCGGCATAGCTTGCCACCACCGGCATGCCGACCTCCTGCGCCAGACGGATGGTCATCAGGTTCCGGCTCATCTCGATGCCGGTCCTGAGCGGGGTCGGCCCGTAGAACTTGTTGGACGAGTTCCGCGGTCGCCACAGACCCTGCGGCGTGTTGATCTCGATCGGCGCGTCGACCACGATGGTCGCCGGGCTATAGCCGCTGTCCAGCGCCGCCGCATAGACGAAGGGCTTGAACGACGATCCCGGCTGCCGCATCGCCTGGGTGGCGCGGTTAAAGACCGAATCCTGATACGAGAAGCCGCCCTGCATGGCGATCACCCGGCCGGTGTTGACGTCCATCGCCATGAAGCCGCCCTGCACCTCGGGCACCTGACGCAGCGACCAGCGCACGAACTTGTCGTTCTTGTCGGTGATCCGGCGCACCAGCACCACGTCGCCGACCGCGACCAGATCGCCCGCCACCCGCGCCTTGGCGGCCAGCTTGCCGCCCTCCAGCCGCTTGCGCGCCCATTGCACGTCCTGCGCCGGGATCCAGTGGCCGTCGTTGTCCTCGGCCACATCCTCGATGCCGATGCGGGCGTCGGTCTTGCCGACCTCCAGCACCACCGCCGGATACCAATGCGACGGCAGATCGACGTCGCGCGGCACATCCTGTACCTCGGCCAGCGCGGCGCGCCAGCTCTCCTCGGTCTTCAGCTGCTCGGCCGGGATGGTCTTGCCGGTGCCGTGCCAGATCCCCTGGTCGCGGTCGAATTTCTCCAGCTGCACCCGCAGCGAATGGGCGGCCTCGACCTGCATCTCGCGGTCGACGGTGGCGCGCACGGTGAAGCCGCCGGTAAAGAATTCGCCCTCGCCGAAATCCTGGCTCAGCTGGCGACGGATCTCGTCGGTGAAATAGTCGCGCGGCGGCAGCGCGGTGCGGAAGCTGTCGAAATCGCCGTTCTGCACCGAGCGCAGCGGCTGCGCCACCTCATGCTCGTAGACCGCCTGGGTGATATAGCCGTTCTCCTTCATCTCGCGCAGCACATAGTCGCGGCGCTGGCGCAGCCGCTCCTTGTTGCGGACCGGATGGAAGTCCGACGGCGCCTTGGGCATCGAGGCGAGGAAGGCGGCCTCATGCGGGGCAAGCTCGCCCAGAGTCTTGTTGAAATAGGTCTGCGCCGCGGCGGCGACGCCATAGGAGTTCTGGCCGAGGAAGATCTCGTTCAGATAGAGCTCAAGGATCTGCTCCTTGCTCAGCGCCTGCTCGACGCGCGAGGCCAGGATGATCTCCTTGATCTTGCGCTCGGCCTGACGGTCGCCCGACAGCAGGAAGTTCTTCATCACCTGCTGGGTGATCGTCGAGGCGCCGCGCACGTTCTTGCCGCGCGAGCGAATCGCCTCGACCCCGGCGGCGATGATGCCGCGGATGTCATAGCCCTTGTGCTGGTAGAAGTTCTTGTCCTCGGCCGAGATGAAGGCCTGCTTGACCAGATCCGGGATCTCGTCCGACGGCGTGAACAGCCGCCGCTCCTGCGCGAATTCGTCGATCAGCTGGCCTTC
>JBFXGQ010000260.1:0-6666 GCA_050177915.1 Pseudodonghicola sp.
GGACGGCGATCTGTTCGGCGCGCTGCAGGCGCGGCTGGCGCGCATCCTGGGGCGCGAGTTCACCGACAACGCGCTGGCCATCGACGCCACCCGCGACGGCATCCGGCTGTTCGGCTATGCGGCGCTGCCGACCTATTCGCGCGGGGCGGCGGTGGCGCAATACCTCTTCGTCAACGGACGCCCGGTGCGCGACAAGATGCTGACCGGGGCGCTGCGCGCGGCCTATTTCGATTTCCTCAGCCGCGACCGCCACCCGGCGGCGGCGCTGTTTCTGGACTGCGATCCGACGCTGGTCGACGTCAACGTGCACCCGGCGAAATCCGAGGTGCGGTTCCGCGATCCCGGGGTGCCGCGCGGGCTGATCGTCTCGGCCCTGCGTCATGCGCTGGCCGAGGCGGGGCATCGGGCCTCCTCGACGGTGGCGGCGGCGACGCTGGGGGCGATGCGGCCCGAGGCCACCGGCGCGGCGCCGCGGGTCTATCAGATGGACCGCCCGTCGCTGGGGGCGCGGATCGCGGCTTATCGGGCGCAGAGCCCGGAGGGGATCGACGCCACGCCCGCCTATGGTGCGCCGGCCCCGTCTTACGAGCCGCCCCGGGCGGCAGAGCCGGGCTTTGCCGAGTTCACCGCCGCCTTCAGCGGCCGGGTGATCGAGGAGCCGGTGGCGCCGCAGGACGATCAGGTGCCGCTGGAAGCCCTGCCGCTGGGCGCAGCGCGCGGTCAGGTGCACGAGAATTACATCATCGCCCAGACCGCCACCGGCATGGTGATCGTCGACCAGCACGCCGCGCATGAGCGGCTGGTCTACGAGAAGCTGAAGCGGCAGATGGCGGAAAGCGGCGTCGCCGCCCAGGCGCTGCTGATCCCCGAGATCGTCGAGCTGTCGGCCGGCGATTGCGCCCGGCTGCTGGAGGTGGCCGGAGAGCTGGAGAAACTCGGCCTCGGCATCGAGGCCTTCGGCGGCGGCGCGGTGGCGGTGCGCGAAACCCCCGCCATTCTGGGCGAGGTCGACGCCAAGGCGATGATCCACGACATCCTCGACGAGCTGGACGACGAGGGCGAAACCCAGCTGGTGCAGGCACGGATCGAGGCGATCCTGTCCCGCGTCGCCTGCCATGGCTCGATCCGCTCCGGCCGCCGGATGCGCGCCGAAGAGATGAACGCGCTGCTGCGCGAGATGGAGGCGACGCCGCATTCCGGTCAGTGCAACCACGGCCGGCCCACCTATGTGGAGCTGAAGCTCAGCGATATCGAACGGCTGTTCGGGCGCACATGATCGAGATCGGCGGCCACAGCTATGCCCTGACCGACCCGGCGGTGATCGCCCTGCTGGCGGGCGGGGCGCTGGCGCTGTTGCTGGTGGTGCTGCTGATTCTCGCCATTCGCGCGGCGGGCCGGTCCGCTCGCATGGCGATGCCGCTGGCGCAGCAGATGGCGGCGCTGGGCCAGCATGTGCAACAACTTGGCTACGGGCAGGAGCAGCTGCGCGGCGGTTTGCAGACGGTTTCGGACACCCAGGCCAACGCCCAGGCGCAGATGATCCAGACTGTCGAGGCGCGGCTGGCCGCGGTGCAGCAGCAGATGAACGACCGGCTGGCCGACAATGCGCTGCGCTCGGCCCGGGCGCTGGCCGAGATGCAGGAGCGGATGAAGGAGACGCTGCACGGCAGCTCGAAACAGACCGCGACCTCGCTGACCCAGCTGCAGGAGCGGCTGAAGGTCATCGACCGGGCGCAGGACAATATCACCAAGCTGTCGGGCGATGTGCTGAGCCTGCAGGACATCCTGAGCAACAAGCAGACCCGCGGCGCCTTCGGCGAGATCCAGCTGCATGACATCGTGTCCAAGGCGCTGCCCAGCGACAGCTATACGATGCAGGCCACCCTGTCGAACGGGCGCCGCGCCGATTGCCTGATCCATCTGCCGAACCCGCCGGGCCCGATCGTCATCGACAGCAAGTTCCCGCTGGAGGCCTATGAGGCGCTGCGCCGCGCCCAGACCCCGGCGCAGACCGCCGAGGCGGCGCGGCTGATGCGGGCGGCGCTGCGGCTGCATATCAAGGCGATCTCGGAGCGTTATATCCTGGATGGCGAGACCGCCGACGGTGCGCTGATGTTCCTGCCTTCCGAGGCGGTCTATGCCGAGCTGCATGCCAATTTCCCCGAGCTGGTGCGCGAGGGCTTTGCCGCGCGGGTCTGGATTGTCTCGCCCACCACCTGCATGGCGACGCTGAACACCATGCGCGCCATCCTCAAGGATGCCCGCATGCGCGCCCAGGCCGGTGCCATCCGGCGCGAGCTGGGCCTGCTGCACAAGGATGTAGAGCGTCTGGGCGACCGGGTCGGCAATCTGGACCGGCATTTCGGCATGGCCGCCAAGGACCTGTCCGAGATCCGGATCAGCGCCGAAAAGGCCGGACGGCGGGCGCAGCGGCTGGACAATTTCGATTTCGAGGAGCTTGCCCCCGAGGACACCGCCGGGCTGGTGCCGCTGGGCAAGCCCGGTGTCTGAGCCGATGCGGCGCGGCGCGCTGGCCGTCGATACCGTGGCGCTGTTCCGGCAGGCCGAGCTCAGGGCCGAGGCGCTGGTGGGGCTGCTGCGGATGCTGTCCTCACTGGTGCTGGCGATTTCCTTCGCGCTGGCGGTGCGCGGCGCCTCGGCGCCCGAGGGCTCGGCGATGCTGGCGCGGCAATGGGTCTATGCCGGCACGATGATGGCCGGCTATTTCAGCCTGGGCGCGCTGTCCTGGCGCGGCTACCGGCGCGGCTGGCTGCGGATCTGGATGATCTGGCCCGCCGCCGCCGCCGACTGCCTGTTCTTTCTCTATGGCGTCTGGATGAGCATGGCGAATACCGGCCTGCCCGGCAGCCATGCCTTCATCTTTCCGGCGGTCTGGCTGGCGCCGGTGGTGCTGGCCTTCGGGGTGTTGCGGTTCAATCCCGGCATCCAGGCCTTTATCGCGGTGCTGACCGTGGGCGGGCTGGCGCTGTTGATCGGCCTGCCGCCGGGGCCGGGCTTCGTGCCGCAGTCGGGCTCGGCCGCGCCGTTCCTGTCGTTTCCGCCGAACGCCATGCGGGTGGCGATGCTGGCGCTGGCCGGCGCGGTGCTGGTGGTGGCGGCGGTGCGCACCCGGCAGCTGCTGCTGCGCTCGATCACCGAGGCGCAGCGGGCGATGAACCTGACCCGCTATCTGCCCGGCCAGCTGGCCCCCCGCCTTGCCGCCGGCGGGCTGGAGGAGCTGCGCCGCGGCCGCTGGCACGAGGCCGGGGTGCTGTTCATCGACCTGCGCGGCTTCACCGGGCTGAGCCAGGGAATGACGGCAGAGCAGCTGTCGGAGTTCGCCACCGAATACCGCCGCCGCATCACCCGGGTGGCGGCCGAGGCCGGCGGCATCGTCGACAAGTTCATGGGCGACGCCGCGATGATCGTGTTCGAGGACGATGGCGATCCGGCCGCCGCCGCCCGCGCCTGCATCGGCTGCGCCTTCGGATTGCAGCGCGATATCGCCGCCTGGTCCGCCGCGCGCCAGGCCGCGGGGCTGGCCGCGCTGCGCGCCGGCGTCGGGCTGCACTGGGGCGCGGTCTTCAGCGGCGTGGTGGGGCCGGGCGAGCGGCTGGAATATTCCGTCTTCGGCGACACGGTGAATATCGCCGCCCGTCTGGAGGAGGAGACAAAGCGGCTGGATGCGACTATTCTGGCCTCCTGTGACATTCTGCGGCGCGCCGGCGCGGATCCCGATGGCGCCCCCTGGGATGTCGCCGCCGAAACCGCCCTGCGCGGGCGCGAGGGGGCATTGCAGCTGCGCGGCTGCCGCACCCCGGACGCCGGGGCCGGAACGGCGGGACTGGCGCGGTCGGAACGGACGGGTTAAGCCCCTGACAGGGCGCGGTTTGCGCAGGATCAAGGACGCCGCCGGACGGTCCGCTATGCGAGGGGCCGGACGACGCGAACAGGAGGACGGACGAATGGAGATTTCCCCGCGCAAGGTGGCGCAGGTGGCGATGATGGCCCGCGAGCTGGGCCGCGCCGAGGGCGAGATGCGCGCCTTCATCGACCGCATGAGCGAGGACGAGCAGGCCGAGCTGGTGGCGATCATGTGGATCGGCCGTGAAAGTTTCGAGCCCGACGATCTGGAGGAGGCGATCGCCACCGCCAAGGCCGAGGCCTCGACCCCCTGCGCCGATTACCTGATCGGCACCCCGCATCTGGCCGACCATCTGGAAAACGGCCTGGACGCGCTGGGCATCTCGGCCGAGGACGTCGAGAACGACCTGATGTGAGGGACCCGGAAAACGTGACGTTTTCCGGCCCGGAATTTTCCGAAAATTCCGGTGCGCCCCTGCGGGCCGCGGCCTCCGGCGGGGATATTTGAGGCCAGAAAAAGAAGCCGGAAAAGGATCCCGGACCGCGGCGCGGTCAAACAGAAGCGATCCTACGGAAAGGGGCCCCGGAGGGCCCCTTGTCGTTTCGGTGTCGTTTCGGTGTCGTTTCGGTCGGGTATCGCCGCGCTCAGGCGCAGTGATCGACGATGTCCAGATGCTGGACCAGCGTGCCGATCTCGGCCATCCAGTCGGCGACCAGTTCGGGCGCACTGGGGGCGGCATGCACGCCCGGCGCGATGCGGCCGGCGATCACCGATTCGACCGCCAGCGCCACGGTGACCGAGACCAGCCGCGCCATCGCGGTGCCGCGTTCGTCGCCCCAGGCGTCCATGACATAGGTCTTGTGCCAGACCTCCTTGCCGTCCTTCTCGGCGGTCAGCCCGACGCAGAGGATGACGCGGTCCGGTTCGCCCTCGTCATAGGCGTTCTCGGCCCAGAACTGATCCGACATCTCCTTCAGCCGCGCGTCGCCCTCGGGGCCGGTCAGCGTCTCGACCTCCTTGAAGACGTCCTTCCAGGCCTCGGCCCAGCCGCCCAGCCGCAGGGTGCCGCGGACGAAATCCTTGACCGGCCAATCCGGATCGAAGCCGTATTCGGCCATGAAGGGCAGGCTGTCGCGGTTGGGATAGACCTCGAAATCCTCGGCCTCGGGCAGCGGCGCGGTATAGGTCGAGATCGCGTCCCAGGGGCGGCCGACCTTGAGTTCGGCATAGTCGCGCAGCGACCGCGACGGCGAGCGCAGCGCCTTCAGCACGCCCAGCGGCGACCAGCTGAACTTGTAGCGGAAATCGTTAGGGATCTTCGGCACGCCGCCGCAATAGGAGATGAAGCTGAGGTGATTCTTCGCGTCAAAAGCAGCGGAGGCGCGGTAATCGGCCATCAGCGCATGCGCCATCAGGTGGTCGATGCCAGGGTCGAGGCCGACCTCGTTGACCAGCGCGACGCCGGCCGCCTTGGCCTTGGCGTCCAGCGCCCGCATCTCCGGCGCGATATAGGAGGAGGAGACGAAATTGGCGCCCTTGGAGATCGCCAGTTCGGCCAGCGGCACATGCCAGTCGCCGGGCAGCATGGAGACCACCACATCGCCGGCCTCGAGCGCCGCGCCGATGGCGTCGAGATTGAAGGCGCGGATGTCCTGGGTCAGATCGCCCACCGCCTCGCGTGCCTTGTCCACCGTCCGGTTCCAGACGGTGACCTTTTGGTTCGCTTCGATCAGCCTGCGCAGGCCGGGAATGGCCGAGAGGCCGGTGCCGCACCAGTGAATGGTCATGGGTCTTTCCCCCTATTTGAATTTCAGTTTCGCCGCCACGATGGTCAGCACGATCATCAGCGCGCAGCCATTGGCAAAGATCAGCGGCCAGTCGGTGACCAGCAGACCATAGAGCAGCCAGAGCGATACGGTCAGCAGAAACAGCAGGTTCGACGGCAGCGACAGCCCGGAGGTGTCGCGGGTCGCCCAGGCCTTCCAGGCCTGCGGCACCCAGCAGACGGTGCCGAGCACGCCTGCGACATAGCCGATGTAGATTTCCATGATCTGCCCGTGTCAGCTGATATGACTGTTGAAGGTCGCCTCGGCCCGGCCCCAGACGCCCGTGTCGATCGCATCGAGCGTCAGCAGCGAGGGCAGCAGCTGTGCCGCGTAATCCTGCGAGCTTTCCACCGGCAGCATCGACGGCAGGTTGTCGATCGCCATCACGTCGAGCACCGGGTTCTCGGCCACCCGCAGCACCGGCGCCTCCCAGGTGGTGGCGCGGTCGTAGACCGGGACCGGGTTGTAATCGCTGTCCGGGTCGCAGGCGACATCGCCGATGGCGGTCAGCCGGCGCGGCTCGCTCAGCGCGGTCTTCGGCACGAAGACCGGAGTGCCCGGCCGCGCGAAGATGCAGTTGAGGAAGAGGTCGTGATCGAGGATCTCGGGAAACGGCCCGCCGTTGGCGGTCTCGGCCATGTCCCATTTGGTCACCGCCACGCCCATCGCTTCGCACAGATCCGCCGCCCCGGTGCCGACCCGGCCCAGCGCGCCGATCACGATGGCGCGCGGACGGTCCGTGTTCAGCGCGTCGAGCTCGGCGCCCAGATCGGCCAGCAGCGCCTCCTTGCCGGCATAGACGCCGACCGGTCCGCAGATGCCGCCGCGCTGCTGCGCCGCCCAGGCCTACAGCGTTACCGCGGCGCCCGCGTAGCCCGCCCAATAGCCGAAGGCGGCGACGCGGCGCCCGGCCTCGTCCACCAGATATTCCAGATCGTAGAGCGTGCCGCCGCCCGCCTTGAACCGGCGCAGCAG
>JBFXGQ010000261.1:0-6636 GCA_050177915.1 Pseudodonghicola sp.
GGCGAGCCCCCTCGGCGCCGGCGCCGGCCCCGCCTGCCCCCGCGCCAGCGGCAGCAGGCAGAGCGGCAGCGCCAGACCGACATTCGCCGCCGTCGCCGGCAGCGCCGCCGGCTCGCCCCGCCCCGACAGCGTGTAGATCGCCCAGCCGAGCCCCGCCGCGACCATCCAGCCGGCGCCGGCCAGCGGCACCGCCGCACCGCCGGCGGGCCAGAGGATCCAGGCCAGCCCGCCGAAGGCCACCAGCGCCCCCAGCACCTGCCGCGCCCCCACCGGCGCGCCGCCGAGCGCGGTCAGCGCGAACATGGCGATCTGCACCACGCCGAACAGGATCAGCGCGCCGAGGCCCGCGTCCAGCGACCGGTAGGCCAGCGAGAAGCCGACCATATAGGCCGCCAGCGACAGCGCCCCGGCCCAGCGCCGGCGGTGCCACAGCGGCAGCGGCTGCCGCCGCATCCGCGCCAGCAGCACCAGCGTCGCGGCCCCCGCCGCGACCCGGATCGCGGCGAAACCCGCGGGCGCGATCGACCCGCTTTCCACCGCCAGCCGGTTCAGCAGCGAATTGGCGGCGAAGGCCGCCATGGTCAGGGCGACGAGCAGCGGCAGGCGCATCGCCGGCGCCTCAGTAGCGCGGCGCGCCGAGCAGGTGATCGGGCAGCAGCCGCACCGCCAGCGCCCCCAGCCCGGTCAGCAGCACCGCGAGGACGAAGAGCCAGCCGAGGAAGGGCACCAGCCCGATCACCCCGGCCGCAAGCGCGCCGACCCCGGCGGCCAGCGCCCGGTCGCCAATGCGCTCGGGCAGCCGCCGTCCCGCCGCCGCCAGCAGCGCCACGCCCAGCGCATAGGCGCCGATCACATAGCCGAAGACGCCGGCCAGCGCCGCCGCCACGAAGAAGGCCGGCGTCAGCAGCAGGCCGATGCCGGTCAGCGCCACCACCAGCCCGGCACCGCTGAGCGCCGAGAGGGTCAGGAAACCCAGCCCGAAGGTCCGCGCCGGCCGGTCGAGGATGCGGCGGCGCATCGCCGCCAGCGCCTCGGGCGCCAGCGCGGCGATCAGCGCCGCGATGCCGGCGATCACCAGCACGCCCAGCAGGAAGCCCCCCAGCGCCCCGCGCCAGGAGACCAGCTCGGGCCGGGTGCCGAAATCGCGCTGCCAGTCCGCGGCCATGCGACGTTCGATCCGCGCCTCGGGCGCGACCGAGGCGGGCACCGTCAGGCTGCCCGGATGCGCTTCGTAAAGGATCAGGGTGCCGCCGACCTTGGCGTTCTTGCCGAAATCGACCTGCCGCGCGGTCAGTGCCAGATCGCCGGCGACGCTGCCGTCGATCTCCACCCGCTCGCCCGCCAGCAGGGCGTAGCCGCCGATGTCAGCATCCAGCCTCAGCTCCGAGGCCGTGGCGCGCAGATTGCCGGCGACCGGGCCTGAGACCGTGACCTCCTGACCGAACAGCGTGGCATTGCCGCCTATGGCGCCGCGCGCGCTGACCCGCTGGCCCAGCGCATAAGCGTTGCCGCCCACCCCGCCCGCCAGCGTCAGCCAGCGGCCGGCGGCATGGGCGGTGCCGTCGATGTCCGCCGCCAGATCCACCCGCTCACCGGCGAGAAACAGGTCGGCGCGCCCGGGTTCGGTGAACTCGACCTCCTGCGCGGCGACGAAGGCGTCGCGCCCGATGGCAAAGCTGCCGCCCTCTTCCTCGGCAAGCGCCGGCGTGCCCAGCAGCGCGACGCATAGAAATCCGAATGCGATCCTCATCATATCCCCCTCTCGAAGCCTCTCGGAGCCAGTCGAAACCTGTCGGAACAGATGGCGGCGATGTTAGCGGGGAGAGATGACAGTTCCTAGCGCGCGTTCGCCGCGGCGCCAGATCCTGCCGGGACCCAGACGCGACAAAGGCGCCCCGAGGGACGCCTTTGCCTGAGAACGGTGACTGCGATGTGGGCCTCGGCATCCCGCGCCCGCGGCGCGGGAGCCTGTGGTCCCCCGGCAGAATTCGCTGACGCGAATTCGCCCTGCTTACATCATGCCGCCCATGCCGCCCATGCCGCCCATGTCGGGCATGCCGCCGGCTGCGCCTTCCTTGGCGGGCTTGTCGGCCACCATCGCTTCGGTGGTGATCAGCAGGCCGGCGATCGAAGCCGCATCTTCCAGAGCGGTCCGGGTCACCTTGGCCGGGTCGATCACGCCGAAGGCGAACATATCGCCATATTCGTCGGTCTGCGCGTTGTAGCCGAACTTCAGGTCGCTCGATTCGCGGACCTTGCCGGCCACAACCGAACCGTCCACACCGGCGTTCTCGGCGATCTGACGCAGCGGCGCTTCCAGCGCCTTGCGCACGATGGCGATACCGGCGTTCTGATCGGCGTTGGCGCCTTCCAGACCGGCCAGCGCCTTGGCGCCCTGCACCAGAGCGACACCGCCGCCCACCACGATGCCTTCTTGCACGGCAGCGCGGGTCGCGTTCAGCGCGTCGTCCACACGGTCCTTGCGCTCTTTCACTTCGACTTCGGTCATGCCGCCGACGCGGATGACGGCCACACCGCCGGCCAGCTTGGCCACGCGTTCCTGCAGCTTCTCACGGTCGTAGTCGCTGGTGGTTTCTTCGATCTGGGTGCGGATCTGGGCCACGCGGGCTTCGATCTCGGCCTTGTCGCCAGCGCCGTCAACGATGGTGGTCTCGTCTTTCGAGATCGACACCTTCTTGGCGGTGCCCAGCATGTCCATGGTCACCGACTCGAGCTTCATGCCCAGATCTTCGCTGATCACCTGACCGCCGGTCAGGATGGCGATGTCCTGCAGCATGGCCTTGCGGCGATCGCCGAAGCCCGGTGCCTTGACGGCCGCGATTTTCAGACCGCCGCGCAGCTTGTTGACCACCAGGGTGGCCAGGGCTTCGCCTTCGACGTCTTCCGCGATGATCAGCAGCGGCTTCTGCGACTGGATCACTTGCTCCAGCAGCGGCACCATCGGCTGCAGCGACGAGAGTTTCTTCTCGTGCAGCAGGATCATGCAGTCTTCCAGATCCGCGATCATCTTGTCGGCGTTGGTCACGAAGTAGGGCGACAGGTAGCCGCGGTCGAACTGCATGCCCTCGACCACGTCGGTCTCGGTTTCCAGGCCTTTGTTCTCTTCGACGGTGATGACACCCTCGTTGCCGACCTTCTGCATCGCGTCGGCGATCTGACGGCCGATTTCGGCTTCGCCGTTGGCCGAGATGGTGCCGACCTGGGCGACTTCGTTGCTGTCGTTGACCGGACGGGCGGCGGCCTTGATGGCCTCGACGACCTTGGCGGTGGCCAGGTCGATGCCGCGCTTCAGATCCATCGGGTTCATGCCCGCGGCAACCGACTTCATGCCTTCCTTGACGATGGCCTGGGCCAGCACGGTGGCGGTGGTGGTGCCGTCGCCGGCCTCGTCATTGGTGCGCGAGGCGACTTCTTTCACCATTTGCGCGCCCATGTTCTCGAACTTGTCTTCCAGTTCGATTTCCTTGGCGACCGACACACCGTCCTTGGTGATGCGGGGCGCGCCGAAGCTCTTGTCCAGAACCACGTTGCGGCCTTTCGGGCCCAGGGTCACTTTCACCGCATCGGCCAGGATGTTCACACCCTTGAGCATCTTGTTGCGAGCGTCGGTGCTGAATTTGACGTCCTTTGCAGACATGTCTGTTTCTCCTTGAGAAATGTTGCGTGAGGCAAGCGTTCGGGATCAGAGAAGCGCGGTGCGCTTACTCGATGATGCCCAGAATGTCGCTTTCCTTCATGATCAGCAGTTCTTTGCCCTCGACGGTCACCTCGGTGCCCGACCATTTGCCGAACAGCACCTTGTCACCGGCTTTGACGGCCATCGGGATCAGCTCGCCGCTGTCCTTGCGCGCACCTTCGCCGCAGGCGACGACTTCGCCTTCGCTCGGCTTCTCTTTTGCGCTGTCGGGGATGATCAGACCACCAGCGGTTTTTTCTTCGCTTTCCACACGGCGCACCAGCACCCGGTCATGAAGCGGTTTGAATGCCATCTTTGCAGCTCCTTGAGGCTCAAAGTTCGTTTTCAACGGCCCCTCCCTCTCCCTGGAGGAGCCGTTAGCACTCGACCATGACGAGTGCTAACGGCGTTTAGCTAGAGAGCAGGCCGCAACGAGTCAACATCCCCGATATGAATTTTTTGCATCAACCGGCGCTGGCGGCGCCCCATTGCGCCAGCCCGGCCTGGCCGGCGGGGGTCAGCGCATAGGTGCCGGTCGCGACCCGGTCGAACCAGCCATAGTGGTTTTCCCGCATCAGCCGGGTGGCCTGTACCACCCCGGTGGCGCGGGCGACATCGGCGCCCCGGCTGGGCCCCTGCCCGGCCAGATGCGCGGCACAGCGCAGCGCATCCTGCCGATAGCCGGTGACGATGCCGCCACGGGTGGCGCCGCCGGTGGTGGGATCGCCCGCCAGCCGGTCGAATTCGCGCAGCAGCCGCGCCTGCCGCGCCTTAGACTTGCGCGGCGCATAGGGGCCGGGATCGCAGAGCACCTCGGCGCCCACCGCGCCATGGCCATCGGCCCGCAGCACGATCAGCCCCAGCCCCAGCCGCCGGCACATCGCCAGATTGTCCTTGAGCATCCGCCGCGCGGTCTTGCCCGCGGGCTTCGGCACCGCCAGATAGACGTGATCGGTGATCGCCTGCCGGGTCACCGCCTGATGATAGAGGCTGAGCGAGAACCGCAGCTTCAGCTCGACGATCACCGGCGGCTCGTCGCCGCGCCGGGCCACCACATCGGCGGGGCCGACCTCGCCCTTCACCTCATAACCCTGACGCTCCAGCAGCGCCTTGATCGGCGGATATAACTGATCTTCCCTGTCCATGCAGGCAAGCTAACGGTTGCCACGGCGGGAACCAAGACACCCATTGCCGTCGGCCGGCCGCCCCTCCTAGCGTCGGGCGACAACGATGGAAGACCTATGCACGCCTTGTTTCCAGCCCTGCTCGCCCTGCTGCTCCTGCCACTGACCGCAATCGCCGCCCCGGACTGCAGCGGCACCGATCTCGGGAGCGCCCTGTCCGAGGCCGAGCGCCGGGAGATTCGCGCCCTGAGCGACGCCACCCCGTATTCCCGCGGCAACCGCTGGGTGGCGCGGCGGGGCGCGCAGACCATCCACCTGATCGGCACGCTGCATTTCAACGACCCCAGGATGAAGGATGTCGCCGCGCGGCTGGCGCCGCTGTTCGAGACCGCGGATCTGCTGATGGTGGAAGTCGACCGCGACAGCCAGCTGAAGTTCGCCTCGGCCGGGGGCATGTCTGCCTTTCTGCTGACCGAAGGCCCCTCGCTGATCGACCTGATGGGCGACGAGGTCTGGGCCCAGACCGCCACGGTCCTGCGCCGAAACCGCATCGCGCCCTGGATGGCGGCCAAGATGCAGCCCTGGCTGGTGGCGCAACTGCTGTCGGTCCCCGGCTGCCTGCGCCAGGACAAATCCCTGTCCGAGGGGCTCGACCGCCAGCTGGAGGCAATCGCAAGGGACACCGGCACCCCGGTCCGGTCGCTGGAAACGCTCGAAGAGGTTCTGGCGGTGCTGAACGCCGCGCCGCTGAACCAGCAGGTCGAGGATCTGGTCGCCGCCCTGCCGGGCTATGCCGGCGCCCTCGACTATTTCACCACCATGCAGGAAGGCTATTTCGCCGAGGATATCGTGTTTCTGCAAGAAGTGATCCGCCGCCACGCCAAGGCGCACTCCCCTGACCGGATCTCCGACGAAATCTGGGAACGCCAGTGGCAGCGCCTGCAAGTGTCGCTGCTGCAGAACCGCAACGCGCTTTGGATGCCGCGCATCCTCGCCCGCCCCGAGCGCACCATCGTGATCGCGGTGGGCGCGGCGCATCTCTCCGGCGAAACCGGCCTTCTGACCGGGCTGGAGCGGGCCGGATACAGCCTGACCCGCGCGCCGCTCTGACCGCCGGCGCAGGCGAAGCGCCGCAGCCGGCGCAGCCACAGGTGACAAGCGGAATCCACATCCGTATAAGGCGCGCAAAATCCCTCCGTTGAACAGGACGTCGTTATGACCATTCAAGTCTTTGGCCACAAATCCCCCGATACCGATTCCACCGGCTCGCCCATCGTCTGGTCCTGGTACCTGAACGAAGTGAAGGGCGAAGCCGCCGCGCCGAAGCTGCTGGGCGAACCCAACACCGAAGCCGCCTTCGTGCTGAAGCGCTGGAACCTGGACAAGCCGGAGATCATCTCGGGCGTCGAGGCCGATGCGCCGGTGGTCATCGTCGACACCAACAACCCGGCCGAGCTGCCGGCCGACATCAACGCCGCCGACATCCGCGCCATCATCGACCACCACAAGCTGGTCGGCGGGCTGGAAACCAAGGGCCCGATCGACATCACCGTGCGCCCGCTGGCCTGCACCGCCACCATCCTGATCGACCTGATGGGCGACGACGCCGCCAAGATGCCCGAGGCGATCAAGGGCGCGGCGCTGTCCTGCATCCTGTCCGACACGCTGGAATTCCGCAGCCCCACCACCACCGACCATGACCGCGCCGTGGCCGAGAAGCTGGCGGCCGAGCTGGGCGTCGACATCCCCGCCTATGCTGCCGAGATGTTCGAGGCGAAATCCGACGTTTCCGCCTTCTCCGACGCCGAGCTGCTG
>JBFXGQ010000262.1:0-6635 GCA_050177915.1 Pseudodonghicola sp.
CAAGATGCCCGGCGCCGTCTGGTGCCCCGGCGCGCGGCTGAACTTCGCCGAAGCCATGCTGCGCCCGGCCGGCGCGCGGGCGGCGGAGCCGGCGGTGATCGTGCAGTCCGAGACCTTTGAGCGCAAGGAACTGAGCTGGCGCGAACTGTCGGCCCAGGTGGCCAGCGTCGCCGCGCGGTTCCGCGCGCTGGGGGTGACCAAGGGCGACCGGGTGGTCGCCATCCTGCCCAATACCGAAACCGCGCTGATCGCCTGTCTGGCCACCGCCAGCATTGGCGCGATCTGGTCGCTCTGCGCCCCCGACATGGGGCATGTGGCGATCCTCGACCGCTTCAGGCAGATCGAGCCCAAGCTGATCGTGGCGCAGGACGGCTATCTGCATGCCGGCAAGATGATCGACCGGCGCGCGGTGCTGGAAACCATCTTCGACGGGCTGCCGACGCTGGAGCATCGGGTGATGCTGCCGGTGGCGGGCGATCTGCCGGCGGGCATGATCGGCTGGGACACGCTGACCGGCGACGATGTGGCGCCGGAGTACGAACAGGTGGAATTCGACCATCCGCTGTGGATCGTCTATTCCTCGGGCACCACGGGCAACCCCAAGCCCATCGTGCACGGCCATGGCGGCATCATCCTGGAGGGCTGCAAGCAGTCGCTGCATCAGGACCTGCGCGCCGGCGACCGGTTCTGCTGGCTGACCTCGTCGGGCTGGATCATGTGGAACTCGCAATTCACCTCGCTGGGGCAGGGCGCGACGCTGGCGCTGTTCGACGGGGCGCCGAACCATCCCGACATGCTGGCGCTGTGGCGCTTCGCGGCCGACGAGAAGATCACCTATCTGGGCGTCGGCGCCGCCTTTGTCACCGTCTGCATCAAGGCCGGCATCCGCCCGCGGGACGCGCTGGACCTGAGCGCGCTGCGCTCGCTGGGCACCACCGGTTCGCCGCTGACCTCGGACGGCTACGACTGGATCTATGACGCCATCGACCGCGACATCTGGCTGGCGCCGATCTCGGGCGGCACCGATCTGGCCGGCGCCTTCGTCTGCGGCAACCCGATGATGCCGGTGCGCGCCGGCGAGATGCAGTGTCGCGCGCTCGGCAATGCGGTGCGCGCCTATGACGACATGGGCAACGAGCTGATCGGCGAGGTGGGCGAACTGGTCTGCACCGAACCGCTGCCGTCGATGCCGCTGTATTTCTGGGGCGACACCGACGGGTCGCGCCTGCACGAGAGCTATTTCGACACCTATCCGGGCATCTGGCGCCACGGCGACTGGATCGAGATCACGCCCGAGGGCGGCGCGGTGATCTACGGTCGTTCGGACGCCACCATCAACCGCCGCGGGCTGCGGCTGGGCTCGTCGGAGATCTACCAGGCGGTCGAGGGGCTGGACGAGGTGCTGGATTCCATGGTGGTCGATCTGGAATTCCTCGGCCGCGACAGCTTCATGCCGCTCTTCGTGGTGCTGGCGCCGGGGCTGCAGCTGGACGAGGCGATGAAGGACAAGATCAACGGTGCCATCCGCACCTCGGTCTCGGCCCGGTTCATCCCCAACGAGATCGTGCAGATCGCCGAGGTGCCGCGCACCCTGTCGGGCAAGAAGCTGGAGGTGCCGGTCAAGAAGCTGCTGCTGGGCGCCAAGCCCGAGAGCGTGGTCAACCGCGACTCGATGGCCAACCCCGACAGTTTCAACGCCTTCATCGCCTATGCCGCGGCGCGGGCCGAGCATGACGCAGCGCAGGGCGTGTCATGAACGACGGCGCCGAAGAACTCCTCGGGCTGCTGGAGATCGAGCAGCTTGAGGTCGACCTGTTCCGGGGCATCGGCACCGGCGGCGAGACGTCGCGGCGGATCTTCGGCGGCCATGTGATCGCGCAGTCGCTGGCGGCCGCCTATCGCACCGTGCCGGACCGGCTGTGCCATTCGCTGCACGCCTATTTCCTGCGGCCGGGCGATCCGTCGATCCCGGTGATCTACGAAGTCGACCGCGCCCGCGACGGCGGCAGTTTCACCACCCGGCGGGTGGTGGCGATCCAGCACGGCAAGCAGATCTTTCACATGTCCGCCTCGTTCCAGGTGCAGGAAGACAGCTGGGACTATCAGCACCAGATGCCCGATGTGCCGGGGCCCGAAGGGCTGCTCAACCGCGAAGAGTTGCGCGACCGCTGGGCGGATCAGATCCCCGAGCCGATGCGCAAGGACTTCCTGCGTCCGCGCCCGATCGAGATCCGCGAGGTCGAGCCGCGCGACCTGGTCGACCCGGCTCCGCAAAGCGACGTCAACCATCTGTGGTTCCGGATGAAGGCTGCCGCCGAGGCCAGCCCGCAGATGCAGCATATCCTGCTCGCCTATGCCTCGGACATGAACCTTCTGGGCTCCTCGCTGCGGCCGCACGGGCTGACCTGGTTCACCGGCGAGGTGATGACGGCAAGCCTCGATCACTCGATGTGGTTTCACGGGCCGCTGTCGTTCGACGACTGGCATCTCTACAGCATGGATGCCACCTTTACCGGCGGCGCCCGCGGCTTCAACCGCGGCAAGATCTTCACCCGCGACGGCCGTCTGGTTGCCTGCACCGCGCAGGAGGGGCTGGTCCGGCCCTGGACCAGATGACCGGCACCGGGGAGGAGGCAAACGGGTGGGTTCCGGGGATGGAGCTGCGCGAGGACTGGCTGGCGCAGGTGCAGGAGGAGATCCTCGACCCCGGCCGCGAGATCGTCGACCCGCACCACCACCTGTGGCAGCGCGGCGGCACCGGCTACGAGCTGGCGCAGCTGCGCGCCGATACCCAGGCCGGCCACAATGTGGTGCAGACGGTCTATATCGAATGCCGGTCCTATTACGACGATCATCCCGAGGAGCGGTTTCGCCCGGTGGCCGAGACCCGCGCGGTGGCGGCGATGGCGGCCGAGACGCGGCACGATCCGGCGCGGATCAGCGGCATCGTCGCCTTCGCCGACCTGCGCGACCCGGATCTGGATGCGGTGCTGGACGCGCATCTGGCGGCCGGGCAGGGGCTGGTGAAGGGCATCCGCCAGTCCGGCGCCTGCGATCCCGAGCCGGGCGGTCTGGCGATCCCGGGGCGCGGGGCACCGGGGCTCTATGCCGATCCGCAGTTCCGCCGCGGGCTGGCACGGCTGGGCGAACGCGGCCTCAGCTACGACACCTGGCATTATCACCATCAGGCCGGCGATTTCCTCGATCTGGTGCGGGCGGTGCCGGGCACCACCATCGTGCTCGATCATTTCAGCACGCCGCTGGGGGTGGGCCGTTTCGCTGGCCGGCGGGCGGAGATCTTCGCGCACTGGCAACGGGATATGGAGGCGCTGGCCGCCTGCCCGAATGTCGTGGCCAAGCTGGGCGGGCTGGCGATGCCGGACAACGGCTGGGGCTGGCATCGGGCAGCGCGGCCGCCCGGCTCGGATGACTTCGTCGCGGCGCAGGGGCCGTGGTATCATCACATGATTGGCTGTTTCGGCGCCGACCGCTGCATGTTCGAAAGCAATTTCCCGGTGGACCGCACCGCCATCAGCTATCCGGTGCTGTGGAACGCCTTCAAGATGATCGCCGCCTCCTACGACGCGGGGGCGCGCGATGCCCTGTTCGCGGGCACCGCGCGGCGGGTTTACGACTTGCCTTCGACCCTGCCGCCGAACTGACGGTTCAGCTTGCGCATGCCGGCGATCCAGCGGTCGTAATCGGCGGTCTTGAGGCGCATGTAGTCCAGCACCTGCGGATGCGGCAGCACCAGGAATTTCTCCTCCTCGATGGCCCTGAGGCAGGCCTCGGCCACCGGCGCGGGTTCCAGCATGCCGTCGAGCGCGGCAACGCCCTCCTCATGGCCCTGCGTCATCGCCGAACGGACCGCCTGCGGGCAGAGCACCGAGACCCTGATGCCGTCGTCGCCATAGGTCAGCGCCAGCCATTCGGCCAGACCCACGGCGGCGTGTTTGGTCACCCCGTAGGGCGCCGAGCCCACCTGGTTCAGCAGCCCGGCCGCCGAGGCGGTGTTCAGCAGATAGCCGCCGCCGCGGGCGATCATCCGCGGCACCACATGGCGCGCCGCCCAGACATGGGCCATGACGTTGATGTCCCAGATCCGCTGCCACTGTTCGTCCGGCACTTCGACGCCGCCGATGGTGAGGATGCCGGCGTTGGAGCAGAACAGGTCGATCGGGCCGATCTCGGTCTCGACCCGGTCGATCAGCGCGGCGATCTCGGCCTCGACACCGACGTTGCAGCCCATGGCGACGCCGCCGATCCGCTCGGCCACCGCCTCGGCCCCGGCGGCGTTGAGATCGGCGCAGACCACACATTTCGCGCCGGCGGCGGCGAAGCGTTCGGCCAGGGCCGCGCCGATTCCGCCGGCTGCGCCGGTAACGACGACGATCTTGTCTTTTACGTCCATAATCAGTCCTTTACGTCCATGTATTCAGGTTATTTTCGGGGGCGTGCGCGCGGCCTGCTGCGGTGCCGTGGAGGTGATTAATTCGGAGAAATATCACGCGAAGTCAGTGGGCTGCCTGCGCCTTCTCATGTTTCTTCAGGCTGGCCAGACAGGCGGCGCGCAGACTGCGGCGGTCGATCTTGTCGGTGGCGCCACGGGGCAGGGGTTCTGCCTGCATCCAGATCCGTTCGGGGATCTTGAAATGGGCGATATGCTCGGCCAGGAAGGCCTGCAACTCCTCCGCCGTCACCGCATGGCTGGGGCGCAGTTGCACGCCAGCGCCGACGACCTCGCCCAAACGGGCGTGCGGCAGGGCAAAGGCGCAGGCCTCGGCCACCGCCGGATGGCGGTGCAGCGCGCCCTCGACATCCAGACAGGCGATATTCTCGCCGCCGCGGATGATGATGTTCTTCTTGCGGTCGACGATGGTGACGAAGCCGTCGGCGTCGATCTGGCCGAGATCGCCGGTGCGCAGCCAGCCATCCTTGAACACGGCCTCGGTCTCGGCCGGTTTATTCAGGTAACACCGCATGTTGCAGGGGCTTTTTACGGTGATTTCCCCGACCGCGCCAAAGGGCACGTCACGGCCGTCGTCATCGAGGAATCGCAGCTCCTGCACCGGCGGATAGAGCCGGCCGGCGGCCCCGGGACGCTTAACGTAATCCTTGCCCTGCATACCGATGCCCATGGCGTTGGTCTCGGTCATGCCCCAGCCGGTGGCGACATCGGCGCCGGGGAATTTCGCCTGCAGCTCGGCCACCTGCGCCGCCGGCCGCTTGGCGCCGCCGGCGCCGAGGTATTGCAGTGTCTCCAGCCGTTCTCCAAGCCGTTCGGCGGCCTGTGCCAGATCTGCGCTTTGGGTCGGAACCCCCAGAAAACGTGTGACTTTCTCCTCCCGGATCAGGTGCACGGCGGTTTCGGCATCCCAGCGGTCCATCAGCACCAGCTTGGCGCCGGCCGGCAGGCTCAGCAGGAACACCGGATGGGTGGCGGTGACATGGAACAGCGGCGTGGCGACCAGACCGACCGCGCGCGGGGCAGGGTCGGCGGTGACCTTGGTGGGATCGAGCAGCGGCGCCAGGAAGGCCGCCATCAGCCAGCTGTAGACCGCGTTCACCGCGCCGCGATGGGTCTGCACCACGCCCTTGGGGTCGCTGCTGGTGCCGGAGGAATACATGATGGCGAAATCGTCCTCCGGGTCGATCTCGGTCTGCGGCCAGTCGGCCGCGGGCTGCTGCGCCATCAGCGTGGAAAACCCATGATCTGCAAGGGTTTCGGCATCGCGGACGCCAACCAGGGTCAACCCGCGCAGCCCGGCCAGCGGGTGCAGCCGCTCCAGCCGCTTGCCGTCGGCGAAGACCAGCGTCACATCGGCGTCGCGCAGCGCATAGTCGAGCTCTTCGGTGGTCCACCAGGCGTTCAGGAACACCGCCACCGCACCGAGCGAGGCGGCGGCGGTAAACAGCATCAGCAGTTCGGGACAGTTGCGCATGGCGATCGCCACGCGGTCGCCTTTGCCGATCCCGAAGCGGTCTGACAGAACATCCGCCAGACGCTTGATGTCGTTGCAGAATTCGTCGTAGCTCCAGCGTTCGTCGCCGAACACCAGATAGTCCGCCGCGCCGTCGCCCTGGGCGGCGCGGGCGGCCTGCAACAGCGCCCGCACGGTCTGCGGCGTGTTGCGGAACACCCTGTAGGTGGTGCCGCGGATCTCGGCCTCGCAGGTCTCGAAGATCGGGTTCTCGGCAGTAACCCGGGCGACGGCGTCCGCCAGTGACAGGCCGTTCATGCCGGATGGGTCCGCGGCGCTGCGGGCTGTGGCTGGATCGCGTGCATGGTTGTCCTCCCAAACAAACCGGCCGGCGCGGGGCTGTGAAGGTCCCGGCGCGACTCTTGCTCCTCCGGAGGCGAGGTTAGACGGGAACGTCGGGGCTGCCAATACCGCAGATCGGAATGGGATTTCGCATATGGCTGAGGCTGCGGGGTCCTGTGGATCCGCCGGCAAGCACCGTCGGGGGATTTGAGAAATCACCGGAAATTCCCTTGAGAATAAGGGGAATTCCCAGGTTGTGCTGTCACTTGGTTATGTCAGTAAGTTACATAATACCGATTATACGAATTGTGTGTGGATGATGGTGCGCGCTACCTTGAAGTGCGACTCCTATTAGAAACCAATGAGTTATCT
>JBFXGQ010000263.1:0-6634 GCA_050177915.1 Pseudodonghicola sp.
CTCGACCGGCGAGAAATCCTGATAATGCGCCCCCACCGCCCAGAAGTCGCGCGGCGCCTCAAGGCAGATCACCCGGTCGACCTCGTGCGCGAGGCGCGGCAGCAGCTCCTCCGGGGCGACCGGGACGGCGATCCAGATTTCCTTCGGCTGCTGCGCCCGCAGCGCCTTGACCGCGACCCGGATGGTGGCGCCGGTGGCGATGCCGTCATCGACCAGGATCGCCGTGCGCCCGGTGACCGGTTCCGGCAGCCGCCCCGGCAGATAGCGCGCCCGGCGCGCCTCGATCTCCTCGCGCAGCGCGACGATGCGGTCGCGGAAATCGGCCTCGGTCAGCCCGGCGGCGCGCAGGATCTCGGTATTGAAGAGCGTGGTGGGCGCCGGCCCGTCGACGATGGCGCCGGCGGCCAGCTCCGGGTTGCGCGGCATGCCGATCTTGCGCACCAGCACCAGATCCAGCGGCGCTCCCAGCGTCTCGGCCACCGCGGCGGCCAGCGGTACGCCGCCGCGTGGCAGCGCCAGAACCACCGGCTCCTCCGGCCTGGCCTCGGCCACCGCCCGGGCCAGTTTCCGACCTGCGTCGGCACGATCCTGGAACATGGCGCCCCCTCCCGCTGGTTGCTCGCCTGCCCCCACTATGCCGCGCCGCGCGGTCCCTGGCCAGCCGCCAGCGGGTCGCATGCAAAAGGGGCGCCGTCGTGGCGCCCCTTCGCTGTAACCTCCGATGGGACGGCCGGTCTCAGCCGCGCAGCACCGCGCCGGTGGCCTTGGCGACCTTCTCGACGATCTTGGCGCCGACCGCCTCGATCTCGGCCTCGGTCAGGGTCTTGTCAGCGGGCTGCAGCCGGACGCTGATCGCCAGCGACTTCTTGCCCTCGCCCAGATTGCCGCCGACGAATTCGTCGAACACGCGCACATCCTCGATCAGCGCCTTGTCGGCACCGGCGGCGGCATTGACCAGCGTCAGCGCCTCGACGCCGGCATCGACGACGAAGGCGAAGTCGCGCTCGACCGCCTGCAGGTCGCGCAGCTCCAGCGCCGGACGCGCGGCGCCCACCTTGCGCGGCAGCGGGATCTCTTCGGGGAACAGGGTGAAGGCCACCGCCGGTCCCTTGATGTCCATCGCCGCCAGCACCTTGGGATGCAGCTCGCCGAAGATGCCCAGCACCTTTTTCGGGCCGAGGCAGATCCGGCCGTGCCGGCCCGGGTGCCACCAGTCGGGCCCGTCGCGCAGGATCTGCACCTTGGCCGGCGCCCCCATGGCAGCCAGCACCGCCTCGGCATCGGCCTTGGCGTCGAACACATCCACCGGGCGGGTGGCGCCATGCACGTCGCGCGGGCCGGTGCGGCCGACCAGCAGGCCGGCGATCATCTCGTGCTGTTGCTGCGGCTCGCCGCCGTGGAAGGCCGGGCCCACCTCGAACAGCGCTAGATCCTGGAAGCCGCGCGCCTGGTTGCGCGCCGCGGCCAGCAGCAGCCCCGGCAGCAGCGACGGGCGCATATGCGACATGTCGGCGCTGATCGGGTTCTCCAGCATGGTACCCTCGTCCCCGCCGCCGAACAGCGCGGCACTGGCGCGGTCGATGAAGGAATAGGTGACGCATTCGTTATAGCCGCGCGCCGCCGTGGTCCGCCGCGCCGCTTGCAGCCGGCGCTGCATCGGGGTCATCACCGGCTTCGGCACACCCTCGGCGATGCGCGGCAGCGGCCGGCCCTTCAGCCCGGTCAGCGAGGCGATGCGCGCCACTTCCTCGACCAGGTCGGCCTCGCCCTGCACGTCGGGGCGCCAGCTGGGCACATGGGCGATATTGCCCTCCAGCCGGAAGCCCAGCCGGGTCAGCGTCTGGCGCTGCTCGCTCTCGGGGATCTCCATGCCGACCAGCGACTGCACCCGCGCCGGCTCCAGCCGGTAGGTGCGGGCATGATCCGGAATGGCGCCGGCGACCACGATCTCGGAGGCCTCACCGCCGCAGAGATCGAGGATCATCTGCGTCGCCAGTTCCAGCCCCTCGATGGTGAAGGCGGGGTCGATGCCGCGCTCGAAGCGATAGCGCGCGTCGGAGTTGATCTTCAGCGCCCGGCCGGCCAGGGCGATCTGCACATGATCCCAGAAGGCGCTCTCGACGAAGACGTTGACGGTCTCCTCGGTGCAGCCGCTCTCCTCCCCGCCCATGATGCCGGCGATGCTTTCCGGCCCCTTGTCGTCAGAGATCACCATGGTGCCCGCCGGCAGGGTGTATTCCTTTTCGTCCAGCGCCAGCAGCGTCTCGCCGCCCTTGGCGCGATGCACCCGCAGGTTGCCCGCCACCTTGTCGGCGTCGAACACATGCAGCGGCCGGTTGCGGTCGAAGGTGAAGAAGTTGGTGACATCGACCAGCGCCGAGATCGGCCGCAGCCCGATCGCCTTGAGCTGGTCCTGCAGCCATTGCGGGCTGGGGCCGTTCTTGACGCCGCGGATCACCCGCCCGGCGAAGACCGGGCAGCCGTCCAGCGTGTCCTCGTCGATGGTGACGTCGATCGGACAGGGGAATTCGCCCGGCACCGGCACGGTCTCGCGCGGCTTCAGCGTGCCCAGACCGCGCGCCGCCAGATCGCGGGCGATGCCACGCACCCCCAGCGCATCGGGACGGTTGGGGGTGATGGCGATCTCGATCACCGGGTCGACTTTGGCCGGATCGTTCTCGGCCAGCCAGTCGACAAAGCGCTCGCCGACCTCGCCCGAGGGCAGCTCGATGATGCCGTTGTGCTCGTCGGAAAGCTCCAGCTCGCGTTCCGAGGCCATCATGCCGTGGCTTTCCACACCGCGGATCTTGCCGACCGACAGGGTGACGTCGAGGCCGGGCACATAGTCGCCGGGCTTGCACAGCACCACGGTGATGCCTTCGCGCGCGTTGGGCGCGCCGCAGACGATCTGCTTGTCGCCCTCGTCGGTCTCGACCGTGCAGACCCGCAGCCGGTCGGCGTCGGGGTGCGGTTCGGCGTGTTTGACCTTGGCCAGCGTGAAGGTTTTCAGCCGGTCGGCGGGGTTGCTGATCTCCTCGACCTCAAGCCCGAGATCGGTCAGCGCCTCGGCGATCTCCTCCACCGTGGCGGTGGTGTCGAGGTGGTCTTTCAGCCAGGAGAGGGTGAATTTCATCGGTCCGCGCCCGTGGATAATTTATGGATCGCGCAGTCCTTATCCCATGTGGGCGGAGGGGGAAAGAGGCGGGCGGCGCATTCGCCCGCCTCGCCACCCGAACCGGTTGCGGCGGGCCCGGCTCTCAGGGGCAAAGGCGCCATCGGAGCCGCCTCGATCCAGATGGACCGAAGAGGCGCCGTGTCACGGGATGTCAGAGCAACAGAGGGGTGCGCAGACCCGGCGGGGTGGCGCATCGCGCCTCCCGTTTCCTGTTGGTGGCGGCGGGCCGGCCCGGGACGCCGCGCGCCCCGGGCGGCTGATTTATCTGCCGTTCAGGCGAAAATCCGGCGCCGCGTTACCGCGACAACCCGCCGTGCAGCGTCGGCACGTCCAGGCTGGCAAAGCCGTAGTGCCGCAGCCAGCGCAGATCGCTGTCGAAGAAGGCGCGCAGGTCGGGGATGCCGTATTTCAGCATGGCGATGCGGTCGATCCCCATGCCGAAGGCGAAGCCCTGATAGCGGTCGGGGTCGATGCCGCCGGCGGCCAGCACCTTGGGGTGCACCATGCCGGAACCCAGGATCTCCAGCCAGTCGTCCCCCTCGCCCACCTTCAGCGTGCCGCCTTCCCAGGAGCAGCGGATATCGACCTCGGCCGAGGGTTCGGTGAAGGGGAAGTGCGAGGCGCGGAAGCGCAGCTCGACCTCATCTACCTCGAAATAGGCCTTCACGAATTCCTCCAGCACCCACTTCAGGTTGGCCATGGAGATATCGGTGTCGATCGCCAACCCCTCGACCTGATGGAACATCGGGGTATGGGTCTGGTCGTAATCGGCGCGATAGACGCCGCCCGGGCAGATGATGCGCAGCGGCGCGCCCTGCTGTTCCATCGACCGGATCTGCACCGGCGAGGTATGGGTGCGCAGCACATGCGGCGGCCGGTTGTCGCCCGGCGCGCGGTGCATGTAGAAGGTGTCCATCTCGGCCCGCGCGGGGTGGTGGCCGGGAATGTTCAGCGCGTCGAAATTGTGCCAGTCGGTCTCGATCCGCGGCCCCTCGGCGACCGAGAAGCCCATCTCGGCGAAGATCGCGGTGACCTCCTCGGTGGCCTGGCTGACCGGGTGCAGCGTGCCCTGGTGCGACGGCCGCGACGGAAGCGTCACGTCCAGCCATTCGCTGCGCAGCCGCTCGTTCAGCGCCGCATCGCCCAGCGCCGCCTTCTTGGCGGCCAGCGCGCTGTTGATCTCATCCTTCAGCGCATTCAGCGCCGGACCGGCGGTCTGGCGCTCTTCCGGCGTCATCTTGCCCAGCTCGCGCATCTTCAGGCTGATTTCGCCCTTCTTGCCCACCGCGCCCACGCGGATGGTCTCCAGCGCGGCTTCATCCGCGGCATCCGCGATCTGCGCCAGATATTTTGCCTTAAGATCGTCCATGACGGTCCTCTGATATTTGGTCACGTCCTGCTAGCCCCGCAGCCCCGCGAATGCAAGTCACGCAACGGCGGGATGGACAGTGCGCCGCCGCCGCCGCTAGGGTCCGGACGACAGATTGCGGGGGAGGATCGCATGACAGAACCGGAACGCGTGCTGGCGCAGGCCGTGGCAGAGGGCAAGCTGCCCTTCGCGGTGGCGATGACGGGCACATCCCAGGGCATCACCCTGAGCACCGCGGCGGGCGACGCCGCCGAAGGCCGCGCCGCGGCCGAAGACACCGCCTTTCGCATCTTCTCGATGTCGAAGGCGATCGGCTCGCTGGCGGCGCTGATCCTGATCGACCGCGGCCAGCTCAGCCCCGACACCCCGGTGGCGGAGCTGCTGCCGGAATGGGACGACCTGCAGGTGCTTGAGGGCTGGGACGGCGACACGCCGGTCCTGCGGCCGCAGCGGACCACGGCGACGCTGCGCCATCTGGCCACCCATACCAGCGGCATCGAATACGAGTTCTGGAACGCCGATGTGGCGAAGTATCTTGAGACCCAGGGCCATCCGCCGGGGCTGAGCGGGCTGAAGGCAGCGCTGAACTATCCGCTGACCTCGGACCCCGGCACCCGCTGGGGCTATGGGCTGTCGATCGACTGGCTGGGCCGGATGGTCGAGGCCGCCGACGGCCGCCGCATCGACGCCTTCTGCCGCGACGAGATCTTCGAACCGCTCGGCATGACCGACACCGCCTTCGAGCCGGACACGCTGGCCGACCGGCTGGCCGAGGTGAAGATGCGCCAGGGCGAGACCGGGTTCCGCCCCACCCGGCTGTCGCCGCCGCCGCAGCCCGAGGTCTACGGCATGGGCCACGCGCTCTATTCCACCGCGCCGGATTACATGCGCTTCCTGCGCATGGTGCTGAACGGCGGTGAGCTGGAGGGCGCGCGCATCCTGTCGCCCGAGGCGATGGCGCTGATGACCCAGGACCAGATGCAGGGGCTGACCTTCCAGAAGATGACCACGGTGGCACCGCCGGTCAGCGCCGATGTGGATCTGTTCCCGGGCGCCCGCGTCAGCCATTCGCTCGCCTTCCTGCGCAACGACAATGACATCCCGGGCAAGCGCAGCGCCGGGTCGCTGGGCTGGGCCGGCGTGTGCAACACGCATTACTGGATCGACCCGGCGCGCGATCTGGCCGCGGTGCTGATGACGCAGTCGCTGCCCTTCCTCGAGCCGCCGATGACCGAGACCTACGACGCCTTCGAAAGGGCGGTCTATGCCGGGCACTGATCCCCGGACCCGCCGGGGATGAGCGCGGCGGAGGGGCTGCGCGCCCCCGGTGCGGCGGCACGCCGGCCCTGGCTGGTGCTGCTGGGGCTGGCGCTGGGGATGTGCATAACCAACGGCTTCGCCCGCTTCGCCTATGGGCTGCTGCTGCCGGCGATGAAGGCGGAACTGGGCTGGAGCTATGCCCAGGCCGGCTGGCTCAACACCGCCAATGCGCTGGGATATCTGGCCGGCGCGGTGCTGACCATGGTGCTGATCGCCCGGGTCAGCGCGGCGCGGCTGTTCAGCGTCGGGCTGGTGACCACCACGCTGGCGCTGCTGGCCACCGGGGTGGACGCGGCGCTGTGGTGGCAGACCCTGTGGCGGGTGCTGGCGGGCGTCTTCGGCGCGCTGTCCTTCTCCACCGCCGGTGCGCTGGCGGCGCAGCTGTTCCAGGACAACCCGAAGAAGAACGCGCTGGCCATCGCCTTTCTGTTCGGCTTCGGCGGCGGCTTCGGCATCGTGCTGGCCGGCGTCGCGCTGCCGCTGATGCTGGGGCTCTACGGGCCCGGCGCCTGGCCCACCGGCTGGATTCTGGTCGGGCTCACCGCCCTGGCCTTTGCGCCGCTGGCGCTCTGGGCCGGGGAAAGCCTGCGCCCGCCCAAGGCCGCCCGGCCCGCCGCCCGCGCCCGCCTGCCGCTGGGCCGCATGCTGCCGGAGCTGGCGGGCTATGCTGCCTTCGGCATGGGCGATATCGGCTATCTGACCTTCCTCAGCGCCTGGATGACCGAACAGGGCTCCGGCCCCGGGTTGATCGCGGCGGTCTGGGCGCTGCT
>JBFXGQ010000264.1:0-6615 GCA_050177915.1 Pseudodonghicola sp.
GCCGCGGCGGGCTGGCAGCTGGAGGCGAGCAAACCGGTGCAGTCCTTCGGTGCGAACCTTGTCGAACAAACATGGCGAATTGATCTGTAAACCGCTTGCAATCGCCGGAGTGGTTGGCTAAATCGCCCCTCAGTGCCGCCTTAGCTCAGTTGGTTAGAGCGCTGGATTGTGGATCCAGAGGTCCCCCGTTCAAGCCGGGGAGGCGGTACCATCCCCCAGAACAGTCGGAAAAACGCGCGCCACGGCAGGGGTTAGCCAGTGACGTTCGGTCATGGCCGGTCGTCGGGGGCAGGGGGCGTCTATTCGATCTCGACGGTCTGGCGCAGCCGGCCGCTGGTGGCGTCGAAGACCAGGATGCGCTGATCCTGGGTCACCACCGCGTACCAGCCGGGGCCGGCGGTCACCGCCAGCGCGCGGGCGCCTTCGGGCAGGGCGATCTGGTCGGGCAGCGGCGGCGTCTTGTCCGACAGCCGCGTGACAAGCAGGCCGACCACCACTACAACGCCCAGGATCATCACCACGGTCAGCGTGGTGACCAGCAGGCGCAGGGTCCGCAGGTTGCCCGGCTCGGGCGCCGCATCGGAGGCATCGGGTAGAGGATCGTTCATGGACAGCCGTCGCATCGCTTTTGACATCGCGGCCGACCCGCCGCCCCGCCTTGATAAGGCGCTTTCGCGCGATGTGCCAGACGAAGCGGCGCTGTCGCGGACCCGGCTCGGCCGGCTGATCGCCGAGGGCGCGGTGCGGGTCGATGGCGTGGTGGTCACCGATGCCAAGGCGCGGGTGGCCGAGGCGGCGCGAATCGAGATCACGCTGGAGGCGGCCGAGGACAGCCATATCGGCCCCGAGGCGATTCCGCTGGAGGTGGTCTACGAGGATGCCGAGCTGATCGTCATCAACAAGCCCGCCGGCATGGTGGTGCACCCGGCGCCGGGCTCGCCCGCCGGCACGCTGGTCAATGCGCTGCTGCATCACTGCGGCGCGGATCTGTCCGGCGTCGGCGGCGTCAAGCGCCCCGGCATCGTCCATCGCATCGACAAGGAGACCAGCGGGCTGCTGGTGGTGGCCAAGACCGATGCGGCGCATCACGGCCTGGCGGCGCAATTCGAGGCGCATAGCGCCGAACGGCTCTACAAGGCGGTCTGCTACGGCGTGCCCGAGGCCAGCGATCCGCGCCTGCGCGGCATCCGCGGCGTCAGTTTCGAGCCGGGCAATATCATGAAGATCACCACCCAGCTCGCCCGCCACAAGACCGACCGGCAGCGGCAGGCGGTGCTGTTCCAGGGCGGCCGCCATGCGGTGACCCGGGTGCGGGTCGAGGAGAGCTTCGGCACCCCGCCGGTGGCGGCGCTGGTCGATTGCTGGCTCGAGACCGGGCGCACCCATCAGATTCGGGTGCATATGGCGCATGCCGGCCACGGGCTGATCGGCGATCCGGTCTATGGCGGCCGGCGCAAGCTGCCGCTGAAGGCGCTGCCCGAGGCGGCGCTGGCGGCGGTGCGCGACTTCCCGCGTCAGGCGCTGCATGCGGCGGTTCTGGGCTTTGAGCATCCGGTGACCGGCGCCGCGCTGCGGTTCGAGGCGCCGCTGCCGCAGGATATGGTCAGGCTGCTCGCGGCGTTGCGGGGAACCGGCGCCACGCAGCCCTGAACAGCCACAGGCAGAGCGCCGTCTCGGCCAGCAGCGGCAGCGCGTAGGCGGGCTGCAGCGCGGCGGCCAGCGCCGGCGCCAGCAGGGCGGTCAGGCTGCCGGCCAGATAGACCGCGCCGGCGCCGGCCAGCGCCAGCGGCAGCAGCGGCGACATCAGGCTGCGCAGCATCACCGCCATGAGGCCGCAATTGGCGGCGAAGAAGATCAGCGCGATATCGTAGCCGATGCGGTGCAGCGCGATGGCCTGCTGCATCAGCTCCGGCCAGCCGGTCAGCGCCGGCACCAGCGCCAGCGGGATCAGCGCGGCGGCGATCACCGCCGCCTGCACCAGCCGCAGCGCGAAGGCCAGCGGCGCCAGCAGCGGAAAGCCGCCGCCGAAGATCCGCAGGAACACCGTGCCGATCGCCACATCGGCCAGCACCATGATCAGATCGGCGGCGATCCCCAGCCGCCACAGCGGCAGCGCCCCGGCGATGGCCCGGGCGGTCTGATCGGGTGCGCCGGGGGCGATCAGACTGCTGCGCACCAGCCCCTCGGCGGTCAGCCCGCTCAGGATGATGGCGAGGTAGAGCGCGCCGGCGGTGGCCAGCAGCGCGCATTGCGACCGGCGCGGCAGAAGGAAGAGGGCGGGCATGGAACGACCTTGGGTGACTGAAACTGCGGCCAAACTAGCCATCGCACCGGCGTATGGAATTGGCCGAAGATGCAGGTTTGACATGCAAAATTGCATGAAACTGCGCAATCGCCGCAGGCCGCGCCCTATGTTACAATGACCGCGCCGCAGACCACATGCGCGTGAGCGCACCCAGCGTTGCCTTTTATCGCGACGGAACCGTGCCCATACTGCGTATCAGCAAATGGAAGGCACGCCCTTGAAAAGGCAAAGGGGCTTACCTAAATCAATGTTAACTTGATAAACATAGAGGGAGACAGAGGACGATGGCGAATTACGCAAACCTGCCGGCACCGACGCCCGAAGGTGGGCTCAATCGGTATCTGCAGGAGATTCGCAAGTTTCCGCTGCTGGAGCCCGAAGAGGAATACATGCTGGCCAAGCGCTGGGTCGAGGAGCAGGACGCTCAGGCCGCGCATCGTATGGTCACCAGCCACCTGCGGCTCGCCGCCAAGATCGCCATGGGCTATCGCGGCTACGGGCTGCCGCAGGCCGAGGTGATTTCCGAGGCCAACGTCGGGCTGATGCAGGCGGTCAAACGCTTCGACCCCGAAAAGGGGTTCCGGCTGGCGACCTATGCGATGTGGTGGATCCGCGCCTCGATCCAGGAATATATCCTGCGGTCGTGGTCGCTGGTGAAGCTTGGCACCACCTCGGCGCAGAAAAAGCTGTTCTTCAACCTGCGCAAGGCCAAGGCCCGCATCGGCGCGCTGGAAGAGGGCGACCTGCACCCCGAGAACGTCAAGCAGATCGCGCATGATCTGGGCGTGACCGAGGATGAGGTGATCAGCATGAACCGGCGGATGTCGGGCGGCGATGCCTCGCTGAACGCCACTGTCGGCACCGAGGGCGAAGGCTCGATGCAGTGGCAGGACTGGCTGGAGGACGAAGACGCCGACCAGGCCGCCGATTACGCCGAGCGTGACGAACTGGCGGCGCGGCGCGAGCTGCTGGCGCAGGCGCTGGAGGTGCTGAACGACCGCGAGAAGGACATCCTGACCCAGCGCCGTCTGGCCGATCAGCCGGTCACGCTGGAGGAACTCAGCGGTCAGTACAACGTCAGCCGCGAACGTATCCGGCAGATCGAGGTGCGCGCCTTCGAGAAGCTGCAGAAGAGGATGCGCGATCTGGCCAAGGAAAAGGGCATGCTGGCGACCGCCTGATCGCGGTCGCTGCCAGCTCAGGCGCCGTCCCCGGTCCGGGGGCGGCCCATCGCGGGGCCCGCATCCGGTGTGATGCGGGCGCCGTCTTGTGCGGGCCTGTCTTTTGCGGCATGACCGCCCGGAAATCTACTGGGGACCTCCACTCAGGACATCCGGCCCGGACATCCCGCCGGGTCCCCCCACCAGCCGTGAGAGACTTGCCATGAATTACGGAAAAACCGGTGCTCCGAAGCTGAGCCGGAATGCGCCGCGGCACAAGGAGCACAATGCCGCCGGCACCGAGAAGAACCCCTTTGGCGCCCGCACGCCGAAGGCCGAGCTGCTGGCCCGGATGAAGGCGGCGGCCGAGGCCAAGAAAAAGGACTGAGCTCGCCACGCCGGGGCCATCGCGCCCGCCGGTCGGGCGGGCGCTGCCATGGTGTCAGTTCAGCCGGGCGCGCAGCACGCGGATCATGTTGCCGCCCATCACCTTGGTGATTTGCGCCTCGCTCAGCCCCTGATCCATCAGCGCCGAGGTGAGCGCGGCCAGTTCCGAGCTGTCGAAGGCGGTCTGCACTGAGCCGTCGTAGTCCGACCCCAGTGACACGTGATCCTCGCCCAGCAGATCGATGGCCGAGCGGATCATCCGCGCGATGCCGGCGGGGGCGATATCGCCGCAGGCGACCTCGTCCCAATAGCCGATGCCGATCACCCCGCCACTGGCGGCGATCGCCTGCATCAGGTCGTCGGGAAAGTTCCGCTTGACCGGGCAATGGGCATAGATGCCGCTGTGGCTGACGATGACCGGGATATCGGTGATCTCCAGCACGTCCCAGGCCACCTGCGGGCTGGAATGGGCCAGATCCAGCACCAGACCGCGGCTGGCGACCGCGCGCACCACCTCGCGGCCGAAGTCGGTCAGCCCGCGGTTCGACAGCCCGTGCAGCGACCCGCCCAGCCCGTTGTCGAAGAAATGCTGCAGGCCGATCAGCCGGTAGCCGGCCGCCTCCAGCCTGTCGAGGTTCTCCAGCTTCAGCTCCAGCGGATGCGCCCCCTCGATGCCGAGCAGGCCGCCGACGATGCGGCTGCCGCCGGCGCGCGCCTCCAGCACCGCCTCCAGCTCGGCGCGGTCGTGGATGATCTTCAGCTCGTTGGGCGCGTCTTCTTCGAATTCCCGCAGCTTCTGCGCCTGATAGAGCGCGCGTTCCAGCAGGCTGGTCCAGGTCGGCCGCGGCCAGCGCTGGCCCACCGCCAGCAGGGTGATGTTGTCGAAGGCCTCGGCCGAGTTCCCGTCATAGTTCTGGCCCGCCGGGCTCTTGGTGACGGCGGTGAAGACCTGCACCGCCACATTGCCCTCCTGCAGGCGGGGGATGTCCACCTGGCCGCGCGAGCCGCGTTCGGTCAGGTCGCGCGACCACAGCAGGCTGTCGGCGTGCCAGTCGCCCACCACCAGCCGGTCGTGCAGCGCCTGCGCCGCCTCGGAAACCGGGTAGGGGGCGTGGTCGATCACCGCATTGCTGGTCTTTTCCACATAGGCCGGCAGGACCAGGAAGAACACCGCGGCGCCGATCGCCCCCAGCAGGACCACCAGGGTCAGCAGCCGGCCCAGCCATTTTCCGAATGCACGCATTCACTCGCCTCTCGTTTACTCGTTTCGTGCGCAGGCTAGGCCAGCGCGACCAGCCAGCAAAGCGAAACCTGGCTTCCCCCTCTAGGCAGCGGCGGCGCGCGGGCCTAGATTGACCGGATCAGGAGGGCCGGAGATGGCAGGCGGATGGGCGCGCGACGGCGCGGTGAGCGAACAGATCGAAGCTTCGATCAACGACGAGCTGGCGCGGCTGAAGGCCAAGCGCGGTCCGGTGGGCGAGAGCCTGACCCATTGCGCCGATTGCGAGGAACCGATCCCCGAGGCGCGGCGCATCGCGCTGCCCGGCGTCAAGCTGTGCATCGACTGCCAGCAGGAGCGCGACACGGCCTATAAGCCGCGCGCCGGCATCAACCGGCGCGGATCGAAGGACAGCCAGTTGAAATAGCCGGCGTCGCCGGATTTTCCCCCGGATTTTCCGGCGGCCGCCCCGCCCACCCACCCGCGTCCGCCGGAAAATCCGGGGGATCAGCGTTTATGGTTCTGGCTTCGTTTCTGGCGCCACCAGCGCAGCGCCAGCCGCACGTCGAAGGACGCCACCATCACCCCCAGTGGGATCATCCAGAAGCCGAGCACCGGCAGGAAGCCGAAGATGCCGCCGACGATCAGCATAAGCCCCAGCACGAAGCGCAGCCCGCGCGGCACCCGGCGGCGGATGTGCAAGAGTGCGTCGTGCAGGCGCTTTTTCAGTTGGGCTTTGCGATCACTGTTCATTTTTGCGCGTGCCAATCGCGGCGTCAGTTGGAGCTCGCTGGCTGCCACGCGAACATCGCATGGAGCGAGAAGAAATTATGTCCGGTAGTTATCCGAATGTGGTGATCAGATCCGTGGCGACAAACAGAATCGGGATGAACGATAAAACAGACCATGCAATTAATTTAACGGTGGCGTGAGATTGTGGTTCTGGTATCTTTTGTTTCGAGAGATAATTTCTCATGTACTCAATGAGTAGTATTGTTAGAGATGCTGGCCAGACTAAGAAGTTTCCGACAATCCAAATTGCGGGATGGTTTGAGTGTTGGTGAACTACAAATCTTGTCTCATTCTTTTCCTTCATCTCTTCTCGAACTCGGTTCGCTGCCCGTATGTTCATGTTCAGCGCGTAAGGTCGAATGAAGACACCGCCCAAAACCAGATAGTCAATGAACCAGTCTGGAAACTGAAACGGAACCCAGAACAAGACGGTTTCTGCGATCCAGTGTTTCATGATGCGCCAGTGTTCCATGACGCCGATATCGAACCATTCTTTCCATTCCACTATGTTGTCGGAAAGCCCCGCCAAGCCCAGCCATGAAAAAGCTGTGCCGCCCAAGAAAATGTACCAGGGTGTTGAAATATTCTTGGGCGGCATCTTCGATAGCTCGTTTGGTGTTTCTTTTGTGTTTGGGGGACACCTGAATTTTCGGGAGTGGACAATCTTATAAGGTCGGGAGGTGTTGTGACGTGTCCCGGCCTAATAGGCCAGGACGCTGAGTAATGCAGATGCTCACCCCTCCATCGCCTCC
>JBFXGQ010000265.1:0-6596 GCA_050177915.1 Pseudodonghicola sp.
GATGCTGAGATAGGCCGCCACCGGCCCCATGCCCTCGCCGATCTTATAGGCCTCGTCCGCCTTGAACCGGTGCAGGCTCAGCTTGTCCTCTTCCGCATAGACCGCAACGGTCCGCTTCCCCATCTCATTCGCCGCCCGCATCACGCGGATCGCAATCTCGCCACGGTTCGCTATCAGGATTTTCTGAAAGGCTGTCATCTAGTTCTTTTGCTTGGGGTGCTGCTATGAGGTCGCGCTCAGAGATCGAAGAGACGCGTGACTTTGAAGGGGCTCAATCCGAAAAATTGCTTCGTCTTGTGCCCCGGCTCGCTCAGATCATCGGCTGCCGAACTCTTGCGCGATGCTCAGATCAGAAGCTCAATCAGAAACGGCGCATCGCTGCGGAAACTTTGCTGCATCAGATCGGCACAAACGTCGAGGGTCTCGGCTTGTGCCGCTTCGATTCCCATGCTGCGCGCCATATCGACCCAACCAATTGCGGGATCCGCGAGATCCAGCATGTTCATTGCGGTCTGGCCCGGGGTCGCGCCGACGTTGTTGTATTCGTTGATGAGGATATTGTAGCGCCGGTTCGACAGAATGATCGTCGTCACCGGGAGCCGCTCCCGGGCCTGTGTCCAGAGCGCCTGGACCGAATACATCGCCGATCCGTCCGCCTGCAATCCGATCACGCGGCGCCCGTGACCGGCAATCGCGGCGCCGGTCGCCACCGGCAGGCCATCGCCGATGGCCCCGCCGGTCAGATGCAGCCAGTCGTGCGCGGGGGCGGCATATGTATTCGCGTAGAGACCGCGCCCGTAGGAAATGCTTTCGTCCGAGACAATGGCACCATCGGGCATCAGCGCGGCAAGCGTCTGAGCCAATCCCTCCGGCGTGGGAGCCCCCGTGGCGACCTCAGGTCGCGGGCCCGGATCCGGAATGGCGACCTTCGGCGCCCCAAGCGCCTCTGCCAAGGCCATCAAGGCCGCTTCCGGGTCCTGTTCCGGTCGCGACAGCGTATGGAAGACGGTTTGCGGGTTGGACAGTTCCGACGGCTGCCCCGGGTATCCGAAAAAGCCCACGGGCCGCTTCGCCCCGACCAAAATCACATGGCTGAACCTGTCCAAGACCTTCGCGGCCAGTTTCTGGACATAGGGAACGCGTTCGAGTTGCAGGTGACCGCGACCGCGGGCGATGCTGGCGCAGACGTATTCGCCCAGGAGGGTTGCACCAGTGGCGGATGCAACCCGCCATGCTGCGCGCTGAGGCTCGGCCAGCGTTGCATGGGCACCGAGCAAGATCAGAGTGTCCTTGCCGTGCGATCGCAAGATCTTCGCGGCAGTCTCCACTGCCAATTCGTCGATCGCCGGCGGCGCGATATCGGGCAAGGGGGCGGCAACCCGCCCGCCTTCGTCCCACGATGCATCAGACGGCAGGATCAGCGTGGCGATGCCGCCGCCAACCTGTCGCGCGATCTGCGTGGCCATCATCGCATCCTGCCCAACGTCAGCAGATCGACGGCTCGTGCGCACCCAATCAGACACAGTGCGGGCCAGGGCCTCGGTATCCGCGGTCAGCGGTGCGTCATGAGGGCGGTGCCAAGTGGCCTGATCGCCCACGATGTTAACGATGCCGCTATTCCCCCGCCGGGCATTGTGCAAGTTCCCAAGTCCGTTCGAAAGACCCGGCCCGCAATGCAGAAGGGTTGCGGCAGGACGCCGGGCAATCCGGTAGAAGCCGTCCGCCATGCCGGTGACCACGTTTTCCTGAAGACCCAGAACACAGCGGATCCCAGCAATCTGATCGAGCGCGGCAACGAAATGCATCTCGCTTGTGCCGGGATTGGCAAAGCAGACGTCGATACCGCCGCCGATCAGCGAGGTTACAAGGCTTTGCGCACCGTTCATTGCTTTGGATTGACCTGCAATCATAAATCCCGTCTCCAGATTGTGCGGAAGTCAGGCGACGCGGAACTCAAAGCGGTTCCGCATCGCGTCGTAGGTTTTGGGAGTGGTGAACTCGTCTGTTTCGAGAGTTTCAGTTCTCGGAGGCGGCAGCCAGTTTCGCGCTGCGGGCTTCAGACGCAGCTTGCCGTACTTGCCGCCGCCGCCAAATCTCATACCCGACGGCGCCGATTACCGCGAACGACATCATAGTGAAAGCGAGCGCATTGATCTTTGGCGTAACGCCGGTTTTCGCCAACAGCCCGATATAGACCATGAGTGTCTCACTGTTGCCTCGGGTGAACAGCGTGACGTTATAGTTCTGGATCGACAGCAGAATGGACATCACTGCCGATCCGATCACTGCCGGCAGAATATGCGGCATCAGGATCTGCCGGATCACCTGCGCGTGGGACGCACCGAGATCCAGTGCTGCTTCCTCCAGTGACGGATCGAAGTTCTGGAGCCGGGCCAGAACAAGGAGCATCACGAAGGTCGCCGTTCCGGATGCTTGACCGAGTACCGACAGGTGCAGCCCGGCAGGCAATCCGAGGCCTGTCCAAAACACGAGGGTTGAAATGCCGGTTACCGCTTCCGGGGTGAGAAAGGGTGCGATCATCACGCCGTAAAGCAATGCCCGACCCCGCCCGGCTACGTTGGAAAGCAGAATTGCTCCGGCCGTGCCGATCGGGATGGAAACCGCCGTCACGGCAAGCGCGACCCAAGCGGTGTTCCAGACGGAATGCCAGAGCCGGCCGTCGTTCCACATATCGACAAACCAGCGGCTTGTGGTGCCGCGCCAAGGAACGATACCGGGAAAGCGGGTGTCATTGAATGCTGCGCCGGCGGAGACGAGCAGCGGCATGATTTGCCACAGAAAAAACAGTGTCAAATAGGTGAACAGTGCGGTGCGGAGGAACGAAGAACGGGCCATGGTCACCTCACTTTGCGATTTGGTTCAGACTGACACGGAAGATGCGCATCGTGATCGAAACGAAAATGGTGCAGACCAGCAGAAGCAGGAAGGAATACGCAGCAGCGGCATTCCAGTCATAGGAACGCGACATCCATTGTTCGATGATCTGCGTGAACCAGCGGGAGTCGGGCGAGCCCATGATGTTGGGCGTGATCACCGATCCGACCGAGAACATGAAGACCATTGTGCAACCCGAAGCGATACCGGTCTTGGCGTGCGGGATGATGATGTCACGGTGGATCTGCCAGCGTTTCGCGCCCAAATCCTCGGCCGCTTCGACAATGCTGCGGTTCAGCGTGGCGACAGCGTTGTAGATCGGGATCACCATGAACAACACGCACGAATAGGCCAGCGTGATGGTGATGGCGTTGAAGCCATTGATCCAACGCACCTTTTCAAAGCCAAGCAGGTCAATGAACCAGTTCAGCGGACCGGAAAAGGACAATATCACATACCAGGCGAAGACGCGCAGCATGTCGCTGACGAGCAGCGGCATCACCAGCAGCAACAGGAATAGAGGGAGGTTGCGCGGAGATATGACAAGCGCCAGCGCATAGCCTACAGGGTAGGCAATCAGCATGCAGGCCACGGTAACGACGAGGCTGTAGACGATGGTCTGCAGCAGGACGAAGAGATGGACTGGGACTTTCAGCCCCCAGAAGTCCTTGACCGTCTCTCCGCTGAAAACGATGGCATAGTTGTTGATCGTATATTGGTCCTTTGGTCCGCCAACTTCCGCCGCCGGAAGGAAAGGCCGGAACGACTGTTCGATCATGTGAAGGTTGGGCAGGACGATGAGCATGGCAATCCAGATCACCACAAGACTCAGGACGACCGCGCCCGGTCCGCGCCCGTATCTGCGAAACAGCTCCTTCATTATTTGGCGGCCTCCTGCAGCGGAGTGTCGTCGAGGACAAGCGCATCCTCCGGATTGAAAGAGAAATAGACCTGCCGGCCGATTTCCGGAGCTGCGACGCCGGTCTCGTTGCGCAACTGTGCCATGCGTTCGGATCCGTCAGCGCCGCGCGCGTGGACGTTGATGACATTGCCTTCGAAGGCTACCGCGTCGATCACAACCTTAAGGCTGTTGGGACCCTGTTCGGCTTCTGTCAGGCGCACTTTTTCCGGACGGACATAAACCGCGGCCCGCCGCGCGCGTTCCGCATCGGCACCCGTCCGAGCGATCAACGTGCCTTCGGAGGTGAGGAAGCTCGCAAACCCGCCCTCCGTTCCGTTCATGGTTCCGGAGATGCGGTTTGTTTCACCGACGAAGGAGGCGACGAAACCATTGACCGGATTGTCGTAAATGTCGCGCGGACTGGCCACCTGCTGAATCCTGCCGCGCGACATGACACCTACGCGGTCCGACATAGCCAAGGCTTCGCCCTGGTCGTGGGTAATGTAGATGAAGGTGACGCCGGTGCGTTGTTGAATGCTCCGCAATTCGGCCCGCATGTGCTGCCGCAGTTTCAGGTCAAGTGCCGAAAGAGGTTCGTCCAGTAGCATCACGTTGGGCTCAACGGCCAGGGCTCTCGCGATGGCGATACGCTGCCTCTGACCACCCGAAAGCTGGGACACCTTCTTTTCGGCGGCGTCTGGCAGGTTGATGACCTCGAGCAATTCCTCGGCCCGCTTTCGCCGCTTTGCCTTATCCACACCACGCACCTTTAGCCCGTAGGAGATATTTTCCCATACGGACATCAGCGGGAAAAGCGCCAGATTCTGGAAGATGAGCGCGGTCGGCCGTTTATTCGGTCCGATCCCCGCCATGTTTCGTCCGCCAATGTGGATTTCTCCCACTGATGGCGTTTCAAAACCGGAGATCATCCGCAGAAGGGTTGTCTTTCCGCATCCTGAGGGCCCCAGAAACGAGAAGAACTCACCTGGCTGGATTTCGACTGAAACATTGTCGACCGCACGGAATGACCCGAAATCCGCACAAACTCCAATGACATCAACACCTTCTGACACTCGCTGTTCCCTTTTTTTGTCGTTGATGGTCTTCGATACGCGCGCGGGTTTGAGGCGCGCGCGTATCGCGTGATTAGGCAGACAGCCACTTGTCGAGGTATTCCCCCTGAAGGCGGGTGAACCAACCCTGCGCGCCGGGCGTCCACCAGAGTTTGGAGGTGGCGTCTTCCGGATAGGCGCGCTGGAAGAAGTCGCGTGCCTTTTCGCCGATCTCCTCGACCGATCCTTTCGCGACAGGGTTTGATGCCGCAACCTCACTGTACTGGGCGGCGATCTTCGGCGTCGACAGGAAGCGGATGTATTCGTAGGCCTGATCGACGTTGCGTGCGTTCTTCATGAGCATCAGGACTTCGCACCATGCGGCGGCACCCTCTTTGGGCGCAACGAAATCGAAGCCTTCGTCGTCGACGTACTGACCGGTGGACTGCCAGTTCAGGCCGATGGTGCAACCATTGGCCAAAAAGCCGCCAATCGCGTCATTCTCGGATGCGAAGAACTGACCAACCTGCGATTTCAGCTCAATCGCCCGCGGCAAGATCGCATCGTACACGGCCTTGAAACCTTCCTCGCTCTCGTAACTGTCGAGGAAGGGGCGCGGCAATTGGCCGTCACGGTCCATGATACGCCCAAGAGAGATCAGCATCTGTTCGTTCGCGATGTTGAGCTTACCCTTGTATTCGGGAGCAAAAAGATGATCCAGGCTCGCCACGCCATACTTCGAGTTCGGATCGCCTTCGGCGAAAATCATGCCCTGAGTGCCCCAAATTACCGGCACCGTATATTGTTGGCCTTCATAGTAGGACTCGTCGCCCTCTTTCGTGCCGGGCATCCCATCCAGATAGCGCGTGTAGTCGATCCGCGAGCTGTCGAATGGCTGGATGAGGCCCTGATCGATGCAGGTTCTCATGTTTGATTGCACGGGTTCGCACAGATCGCCGCCACCGTCGGCGATGGCCAGCTTGACCTGTGCCAACATGGTCTGAGTGTTGGGCTGCCCGATAAGGTTGACCGTGATGCCGGTCTCTGCCTTGAAAGCGTCGTAGATCGGCTCCCACGGGTACCCCCCCCAACCGAAGAGATTGAGTTCGCCCTGTGTGCCGGCAGCCTTGATCAGCGACGGCGTCGCGAGCATCGCGACGGACGCGGCTGACGTCTGCAAGATTTGGCGACGATTGAGTCTGGTCATAGTCAAGCTCCCTGTAGTGGTTCTTCGTTTCGAGCGGGCATCTTGACGCAACGCTGGCCCCCAACACCCGCATAGTCGAGACCAGGTCCTGCCAGGATAAATCGCTGACGGGACGGGCAGACGGGTGACCCCCGCCCGTGCGCGTGCCTGAGAGTAGATGCGAAATGGTCTCTTTGTAAATCCACTTTATATCCGAAAACTTCGACGATGGCGAAATTTTGCACCGGAGCCACATCATGGCGCCCGCGCCGCCACAACCCATCGGCATCGCATCGCATGCCATCTATTAAGATATTGATATATATATCTAAAATATTTCACCCTTCCAAATCTCATCTACGGGGGGCCGAGGATCATCGCATATGTACTGAGGCAAACATCCAGAAGCGTGGCCTTGTTTGCCGAGGCTTCCCATCGACATCGCGACTATAATCTGACGTAAATAGGAAAATAATTTGGGAATCAGATGAGGAGTACGCCATGATATCTGGACCGATCGAGCAGATTGCCTACGTCGTTCCGAACCTCGATCTCGCTGTCG
>JBFXGQ010000266.1:0-6526 GCA_050177915.1 Pseudodonghicola sp.
TCACGTCGATGCCGACAAAGACCTGGCCCTTCTCCTTCAGCAGCGGCCCGATGGTGGCGCAGATCTCCAGGTCGCGCGCGGACAGGCCGACCTTCTCGGGCCGCCCGCCGACATGCATGTTCGATCGCGTCTCGCCCGCCGCCGGCACCCGGTTGATGGCGCCAACGGCCTCGCCGTCGACCAGGATCACCCGCTTGTCGCCATTGCGCACATCCGGCAGATACTTCTGCACGATCAGCGGCTCGCGGCTGAAACCGGTAAAGAGCTCGTGCAGCGAGGAGAGGTTGCGGTCGTTCTCGTCCAGCCGGAACACCCCGGCGCCGCCATTGCCGTAAAGCGGCTTGAGGATGATGTCGCCATGCTTTTCCTTGAAGACGCGGATGGTGCGCAGATCGCGGGCGATGGCGGTCGGCGGGGTGAGCTCAGGGAAATTCAGCACCAGCAGCTTTTCGGGATAGTTGCGCACCCAGAACGGATCGTTCACCACCAGCGTCTGCCCCTTCAGCCGGTCCAGCAGATGGGTCGAGGTGATGTAATGCATGTCGAACGGCGGGTCCTGGCGCAGCCAGACCACGTCGTAATCGGCCAGATCGACCTCACGCTCCTCACTCAGGATCGCCGGGTTGCCCGGCACCCGCTGCACTGTCATGTCATGGCCGCGCGCGGTGATCCGCCCCTCCTGATAGGCCAGCTGGTCGGGCCCGTAGAAGAACAGCTCATGCCCGCGCTTCTGGGCCTCCTCGGCCAGCCGGAAGGTGCTGTCGGCATTGATGTTCACGGCCCCGATCGGGTCCATCTGAAAGGCGATCTTCATGGGCGCTTCCCCTCTCTCGGCAGCTTGGTCCCGAGATACATGGCCCAGCAGACCGGGGGGATCAATGGGGATCAGGCGCCGAAGGCATTCTCCACGATCTCAAAGGCACCGGAGCCGTCGACCAGCGCCACGTCGAACCGCGCCTCGGTCAGCTGCCCGGCAGGTTCGCCTTCGAGGAATTCGCTGGCCGCGATGCAAAGCCGCTGCATCTGCCGCGCGCCCAGCCGTGCGGCGGCGGTGGCAAGATCGCGCGCCGCCTTCACCTCGATGAAGATCACCGCGCCGTCCTTGCGTGCGATCAGGTCGATTTCCCCGCCCCGGCCGCGCCAGCGCCGGCGCGCGATGGCAAAGCCGCGCCGTTCGTAGTCCTGCGCCACCCGCTGTTCGGCGGCATCGCCGGACAGATGCGCCCGCAGGCCCCGGTCGTACCGGTCCGCCGTGCGCCGTGCGGCGCCCCAGCGCTCGAACTCCGGACCGAACCCCGGCATGGACGTCACCCTTTCGACAGCTTCAACGCCAGCTGATAGACCTCGCGCCGCTTCTGCCCGTGCATCCGCGCCACCAGATCGGCGGCATCGCGGACCGTGTGATCCGCCAGCGCCGCGCGCAGATCCGACTCTATGTCCGATGCATTAACGGGTTGTGAATGGCTGCGGTCCACCAGGATCACGATCTCGCCCCGGGGCGGATCCTCGACCGCACCGGCGGAAAGTTCCGCCAGCGTGCCGCGCCGCACCTGTTCGAATTTCTTGGTCAGCTCGCGGCACAGCGCGGCGGCGCGCCCCGCGCCCAGCACCTCGGCCATATCGGCCAGGCTGGCCTCGGCGCGTTTCGGCGATTCGTAGAACACCAGCGTGCCGGGGATGTCGCGCAGCGCCTCCAGCCGGGCGCGGCGGGCGCCCCTGGCGTTGGGCAGGAACCCGGCGAAGAAGAACGCATCCGTCGGCAGCCCGGCCAGCGTCAGCGCGGTCAGCGCCGCCGAGGGGCCCGGCGCCGCGGTCACCGTGAACCCCGCCTCGGCCGCGGCGCGGCCCAGATCGTAGCCGGGATCGGCGATCAGCGGCATGCCGGCTTCGGAGGCATAGGCGACCGACTGCCCGGCGCGCAGCGCCTCGATCAGCTGGGCGCGGGCGGCGGGGCCGCTGTGATCGTGATAGGACAGGATCCGCCGCCCCTCCAGCGGCACGCCGTGGATCTCCATCAGCCGCCGCAGGCTGCGGGTATCCTCGGCTGCGATCACCTCGGCCGAGGCGAGAATATCCAGTGCCCTGAGCGTGATATCCCGCGCGGTGTCAATCGGCGTGGCAACGAAATAGAGACCCGGGGCCAATCTGACCATTTGGTAATTCAACGCTGGACCCGACCTTTCTGACGTTTATTATCCGGCCTGATTGGAACGCGGTCCCGGACCGCCGGATTTAGGAGTTCGTTTGGTCATGTTTGCCGTTTTCGCCACCGCCCGCAAGGCGGCGACAAGGGTTCTCGCGCTGGCAGCGATGGTGATCGTCGCGGCCTGCGACACCACCATGGTTGGCGGCGGCGGCCCCATGATCAACACCTCCAAGCCGGTGCCGGTCGCCCTGCTGGTGCCCAAGGGCTCGGGCCAGGGTGGCGATGCCGTGCTGGCGCAAAGCCTTGAAAACGCGGCACGAATGGCCATTGCCGACCTGCAGAACGTGCAGATCGACCTGCGCGTCTACGACACCCGGGGCGATGCGGCAACCGCCGCCGCCGCCGCCACCACGGCGGTGAACGAGGGCGCCCGCATCATCCTCGGCCCGGTCTATGCCGAGGCCGCCAATGCCGCCGGCCTCGCCGTTGCCGGGCGTCAGATCAACGTGCTCTCCTTCTCCAACAACCCCACCATCGCCGGCGGCAACGTCTTCGTGCTGGGGCCGACCTTCGACAATACCGCCCGGCGGCTCTCCGCCTATGCGGCGCGCCATGGCAAGCAGAGCGTGGTCATCATCCACGGCACCGACGTCGCCGGCCAGACCGGCCGCAACGCGATCCGCCAGGCGCTGGCCGAGACCGGCCTGCGCGAGGCCGGCGCGGTCGGCCACGAGCTGTCGCAGCAGGGCGTGATCGAGTCGATCCCGGTGATCCGCGACACCGTGCAGGGCACCGGCGCCGATGCGATCTTTCTGACCGCCACCACCGCCGGCGCGCTGCCGCTGTTTTCCCAGCTGCTGCCCGAGGCCGGCGTGTCGCCCGCCACCACCCAGTACATCGGCCTGACCCGCTGGGACATCCCGGCGCAGACGCTGGCGCTGCCGGGGGTGCAGGGCGGCTGGTTCGCGCTGCCCGATCCGGCGCTGTCGGATCAGTTCCGCAACCGCTATGCCAGGGCCTATGGCGGGCTGCCGCATCCGATCGGCGGGCTGGCCTATGACGGCATCGCCGCCATCGGCGCGCTGGTGGGCGCCGGCAAGTCCGACGCGCTGACCGGCGCCGCGCTGACCCAGAACGCGGGCTTCAAGGGCGTCGGCGGCATCTTCCGGCTGCGCCCCGACGGCACCAACGAACGTGGCCTCGCGGTGGCCACGATCCAGAACAAACAGGTGGTTGTGATTGACCCGGCTCCCACAAGCTTCTCCGGCGCCGGTTTCTGAACCGGCGCCCGCCCCGCGCCTGCCCGATGCCGCCACCCCGCTGATCTGCGACCCGCAGGCCGTGTTCGATGTCGACGGCGTGCGCGCCCGCATCGCCGAGGCGGCCCGGACCGCACCGGACAAGGTGACCCTGCGCACCGCGGTGATCAGCATCCTGCGCAGCGCCAAGGACAGCGGCCGCGCAGCGATCGCCGCCGCCTTCGCCGACCAGCCCTTCGCGGCGCGACCGCTGACGCGGTCCTACACCTATCTGACCGACGGGCTGGTCACCGCCGCACTGCATGTGGCGATCACCTATCTGCAGCCCGCCTCGACCCCCGGCTCGGCCGAGCGGATCGCCGTCATCGCGGTCGGCGGCTATGGCCGTGGCGAGATGGCGCCGTTTTCGGATGTCGATCTGCTGTTCGTCACCCCCAACAAGATCACCTCCTGGGCGGAGAATGTGATCGAAACCATGCTCTACATGCTGTGGGATCTGAAGCTGAAGGTGGGCCATGCCAGCCGCACCATCCGCGACTGCATCAAGCTGGGGCATGAGGATTTCACCATTCGCACCGCGCTGCTGGAGCATCGCTTTCTCGCCGGCGACGTGCCGCTGGCGCAGGAGTTCAACAGCCGGCTGAAGGCTGAGCTGTTCGCCGACGGCGCCCGCGATTTCATCGAGGCCAAGCTGTCGGAGCGCGAGGCGCGCCACCGCAAGCAGGGCGAACGCTATGTGGTGGAGCCCAACGTCAAGGAGGGCAAGGGCGGGCTGCGCGACCTGCAATCGCTGTTCTGGATCGCCAAGTACATCCACGGCGTGCAGGACGCGGCCGAGCTGGTGCCGCTGGGCGTGTTCCGTCCCGACGAATTCGCCCGCTTCGTCCAGGCCGAGGATTTCCTCTGGGCGGTGCGGTCGCACATGCATCTGATCACCGGCCGGGCCACCGAACAGCTGACCTTCGACCTGCAGGTCGAGGTGGCCGAGCGCATGGGCTATCGCGACCGCGCCGGCCGGCGCGGCGTCGAATTCTTCATGCAGCGGTATTTCCGCGAGGCGACCTCGGTCGGCGATCTGACGCGGATCTTCCTGACCAAGCTGGAGGCGATCCACCTCAAGAACGAGCCGCTGCTGGAACGGATCTTCCGCCGCCGGCCGCAGGTGCGCGAGGGCTACAAGGTCATCAACAACCGCCTCGCCATCGTCGACCCCAAGGCGTTCCTGTCGGACAAGCTGAACCTGCTGCGCCTGTTCGAGGAAGGCCTGCGCACCGGCATGCTGATCCACCCCGACGCGATGCGGCTGGTGACCGCCAATCTGCATCTGATCGACGACGACATGCGCAACGACAAAGAGGCGCAGCGCATCTTTCTCGATCTGCTGCTGAAACACGGCAACCCGGAACGCGCGCTCAGGCGGATGAACGAGCTGGGCGTGCTTGCGGCCTTCCTGCCGGAGTTCGAGCCCATCGTGGCGATGATGCAGTTCAACATGTATCACAGCTACACGGTGGACGAGCATATCATCCAGTGCATCGCCCAGCTGGCCAAGCTGGAGAAGGGCGAGCTGACGGAATCGCTGCCGATCGCCACCAATATCCTCAAGCGCGGCATCAATCGCCGGGTGATCTATGTCGCGCTGCTGCTGCATGACATCGCCAAGGGCCGGCCCGAGGATCATTCGATCCTGGGCGCCAAGATCGCCCGTCAGGTGGCGCCGCGGCTGGGGCTGAACAAGGCGGAATCCGAGACCGTCGAATGGCTGGTGCGCTATCACCTGCTGATGTCGGACATGGCGCAGAAACGCGATATCGCCGACCCGCGCACGGTGCGCGACTTCGCCAAGGCGGTGCAGACCACCAAGCGGCTTGAGCTTCTGACGGTGCTGACCGCCTGCGACATCCGCGGGGTCGGCCCCAATGTCTGGAACAACTGGAAGGCAGCGCTGATCCGCGCGCTCTATCGCCAGACCCGCAAGGCGCTGCAGACCGGGATGGAGGATCTGACCCGCGAGAACCGCGGCGCCGAGGCCAAGAAGGCGCTGCGCGACGCCCTGCCCGACTGGTCCAAGGCCGCGCTCAAGGTCGAGACCGGGCGCCATTACCCGCCCTACTGGCAGGGGCTGCATGTCACCGCCCATGTGGATTTCGCCGAGATGCTGCGCGCGCTGGAGGAGAAGGGCGACCAGGCCGAGATCGTCATCCGCCTGCATCCCGACGAGGACCGCGACGCCACCCGCGCCAATTTCGTCATGGTCGACCATCCCGGCATCTTCGCCCGCATCGCCGGCGCGCTGGCGCTGGTGGGGGCGAATGTGGTCGATGCCCGCAGCTATACCACCAAGGACGGCTATGTCACCGACGCCTTCTGGATTCAGGACGCCGACGGCCACCCCTATGAGGCCAGCCGCCTGCCCCGCCTGACCCAGATGATCCACAAGACCCTGAAGGGCGAGGTGCTGACCGGCGAGGCGCTGAAATCCCGCGACAAGATCAAGAAGCGGGAAAGGGCGTTCAACGTGCCGACCCATGTCACCTTCGACAACGAGGGCTCGGACATCTACACCATCATCGAGGTCGACACCCGCGACCGGCCCGGGCTGCTCTATGACCTGGCGCGCACGCTGGCGGCGTCCAACGTCTATATCGCCAATGCGGTGATCGCGACCTTCGGCGAACAGGTGGTCGATACCTTCTACGTCAAGGACATGTTCGGGCTGAAGTATCACTCGAAATCCAAACAGAAATCGCTTGAGGCCAAGCTGCGCAAGGCGATCACCGAGGGGGCCGAACGCGCCGAGGGCTGAGCCCGCGCCCCCCGCCGCGACCGCCGCCACAGATCCAGAACCGCCCCAAAGCCGATCCAGAGCAGACAGAAAGGCCGCCTTCCCGTGCCGAATACTCCCGTAATGAGGGCCGCATGAAACCGATCCGCCTGATGGCCGGGTTCTTCACCGTCGGCATCTGGACGATGGTCAGCCGCGTGCTGGGCTTTGTCCGCGACGCCATGATCCTGGCGCTGGTCGGGCCCGGGCCGCTGTACGAGGCCTATGTGGTGGCCTTCCGGCTGCCCAACATGTTCCGCCGGTTCTTTGCCGAGGGCGCCTTCAACATGGCCTTCG
>JBFXGQ010000267.1:0-6526 GCA_050177915.1 Pseudodonghicola sp.
GCCCGGCGCTGCGGTGATAGGCCAGCCTGCGGCCCTGGGCGGTGTCGAGGAATGTGGTCACGGGCATTCAGATCTCCTTGTTTCAGGGGCGATCATGGCGGCAGCCGGCATACATCGCAATCGCCGAATGCGGCTGCAGCCGGGCATTTCCCCCCGAGACCGCAAAAGAAAACCACCCGTCGTCCCCCCCGGCCCCGCGGCAATCGCGCGGGCCCGGAGGGGCGACGGGTGGCCTGCCCGAAGGGGATCGGGTGGGATCAGCGCCCGCTCATGATGATGCGATAGCGCAATTGGTCGAAGATCACCGCCAGGATCAGCAACACCCCCAGCAGCACCATCTGCATGTAGGAGCTGACCTGCGCCAGGTTCATGCCGTTCTGCACCAGCACGATGAAGAAGGCGCCCAGCACCACATTCTCGACCCGGCCGATGCCGCCGCGCAGTGACACCCCAGCGATGACGCAGGCGGCGATGGATTCCAGCGCGATGGTGCCGCCCAGGTTCGCCTCGCCCGATTCAACGCGGGCGGTCAGCAGCAGACCGGTCAGCGAGGCGATCAGCGCGCAGACCATATAGGCCAGCATAAGCGTGCGCTTGGTGTTGATCGCCGACAGATGCGCCGCCTTGATATTGCCGCCCACCGCATAGATCTGGGTGCCGAGCCGGGTGCGGGACATGAAGACCCACATCACCGCGATGCAGACCAGCGCGATCAGTACCGGGATCGGTATGCCCCAGAGCCGGCCGAAGCCGAAGGCATCGGCGAATTCGAACGGCAGCCCCGACACCGGCACGCCGCCGGTCAGGAACAGCGCGAGCCCCGCGCCGACCGAAGAGACGCCCAGCGTCATGATGAAGGGGGAGACGTCGAAATAGGCGATGCCGATGCCGTTCACCAGCCCCACGAGCAGCGCCGCGCCGAAGCCCATCATCGCGCCCAGCAGGATCGCCAGCCAGATCGCGTCCGGGAAGATCCCGGCGAAATAGACCATGGCCGAGGCCGAGACCACCGAGGTGAGCGCGATCGCGGTGCCCACCGACAGATCGAAGCCGCCGGAGATCAGCACCAGCATCTGCCCCATCGACACCAGCACCAGATAGACCGACTGCCGCGCCACGTTGACCAGGTTCTGGCCGGTCAGGAATTTCGACGACAGCGCGGTGAAGATCACCAGCGCACCCAGCAGGAAGAACGGCAGAACGCCCACCTTGACGAAGACGCGCTTGATCTGACCGCCCGCGCCGGTTTTGTTGCTTTCCTCGCTCATGCCTTGGCTCCGCTCTCATCGAAGAAATATTTCAGGACCTGATCCTCCACCATCTCGTCCCCGCTCAGTTCGGCCGAGATCCGGCCATGCGCCAGCACCAGCATCCGGTGCGACAGGTTCAGAACCTCAGGCAGGTCGGAGGAGATCACCACCACCGCCTTGCCGGCCTCGGCCAGCTGCTGGATCAGCCGGTAGAGCGCCGAGCGCGTGCCCATGTCGACGCCCACGGTGGGTTCGTCGAAGACATAGATGTCCGCCTCCTGCCCGAAGCATTTGCCGAACAGCACCTTCTGCTGGTTGCCACCCGACAGCTGCGACACGAGCTTTGGCCGGTAACCTGCATGCAGCTCGACATAATCGGCGATCCGCGCGCTCTCGGTCCGGACCTCTTTCCAGTTGATGAAGCCCAACCGCGACACGCCGCGCCCGCCCATCACCAGATTGAGCGCGAGGTTGTCGTTCGAGCTTTTCGCCAGATCCAGCCCCTCGGCCTTGCGGTCGGGGGAGAGGTAATACATCCCCGCCTTGATGATCTCGCGCGTCGGCGCCTGGGTGATGTCGCGGCCCTTCAGCGTGACCTTGCCGCGTAGCCGGGGCGCGATCCCCATCATCGCCCGGAACAGCCGCGACTTGCCCGAGCCCACCAGCCCGGCGATGCCCAGAACCTCGCCGGCGCGGATCTCCAGCGTGGCGCCGGAGACGCCGGGCGTCGCCAGCCCCTCGACCTGCAGCAGCACCTCGCCCGAGGTGCGGGCGATCTGCGGATAGATCTCGGCGATGGCGCGGCCGGTCATCATCTCGACCAGCGCGCCCTCGTCGGTGTCGGCCATCGCCACGGTGCCGATCTTGGCGCCGTCGCGCAGCACGGTGACCCGGTCGGCGATGCGCTGGAATTCCTGGATGCGGTGCGAGATATAGACGATGCCGACGCCGCGCTCCTTGAGCGAGGCGATGAAGCCGAACAGGTGATCGACTTCGCGGTCCGTGAGTGATGCCGTTGGCTCGTCAAGAATAAGCACCGAGAGATCGCCGTGAAACGCCTTGGTGATCTCCACCATCTGCTGCTGCGCCCGCGACAGGCTGGCGGTGATCGCGGTGGGGTCGATGGGAAAGTCCAGTTCCTTGAACATCTCTCGCGCGCGGCGGCGCATGGCGCGGTGATCGACGAAGGGGCCCTTCATCGGTTCCCAGCCCAGAAAGATGTTTTCGGCCACGGTGAGCGTCGGGATCAGGGAAAATTCCTGAAACACCGTATAGATGCCGGCGCGCTGCGCATCGGCGACCGAGCCGAACTGCACCGGTTCGCCGTTCAGGATGATCTCGCCCTCGGTGGGGGTATTGGCCCCCGCCAGCATCGAGATCAGGGTCGATTTGCCTGCGCCGTTCTCGCCGAACAGCACATGAACCTCGCCCTTGTTCAGGTCGAAATCCACGCCGTTCAGCGCCAGAACGCCGGGATAGCGTTTGGTCAGGCCGTGTGTTTCGACCAGTTTGGTTGATTGCATCTCCGCCTCCGGGATTGCGGGCCGGACGGGTCTCGCCCGGCCCGCGTTGCCAGTTCAGCCTAGGGTCTTATTCGACCGAGAAGACCGGCTTGAACCCGTCCGGCGGCAGGATGTTCTCGCGCGGCACGTCGTTGATGTTCGACGGATCCACCACGAAGATCTTCGGACCCACATGCTTGATGTAGTCCTTGCCTTCGAGGATGCGCACCGCCTGGTCCATGGCGATCCGGCCCTGGATGACCATCGAGTCCGCCGGGGCGGCCAGGATGAAACCGCGCTTGATGCCGGTGTAGACGCCCGGGGTCATGTAGAAGGCCAGCAGATCGACCTTGCCCTGCAGCCCGCGCTCGCGGATCAGGCCCTGGGCGGCCTCGGCGGTCACCGCGGTGCCGGCCAGGTAACGCACGTCCGGGTTGGCCTGCAGCACGTCCTCGACCAGCTTCAGCTGGGCTTCCTTGCCGGTGTCGCCGAAGCGGGGTTCCAGCACTTCGACGGCAGAGCCTTTGACGGCCTCCATGAAGCCCGCATGGGCGGCTTCGACCCAGCCGGCGCCTGCCGGTCCGGGGAACCAGCCGACCTTGACCGGCTCGCTGCCGGCGGGGTGCTTGTCGGCCAGGTACTTGCCGGTCGAGTAGCCCATGGTGCGGAAGGACACCAGCGACTTGGCCGCCAGATCGGGCGAGGACATGCCGTTGATGACGTCGATCACCGGAATGCCCTTGGCGGCCACTTCGGAGACCACGTTGTTCAGCCCGTCATAGGAGATCGCGCCGATCACCACCGCCTGCGCGCCGCTGGCGACGCAATCCTCGATCTGGCTGATCTGCTTGTTCAGCTCGGTATAGCCGCCGGCCTCGACCAGGTTCATCTTGACGCCCAGGCGCTTGGCCTCGTCCGCCACGCCATAGTCCACGCCCAGCCAGTAGGCGTCCTTCATGTGCGGGAAGGAGACGCAGATGTTCCACGGCTTCTCGGCCTTGGCGAGCGGGGTGTAGGTCACGTCGCTGGTCTTGCCGTCGGCGGCGAAGGCCGGCGTGACCTCCTCGGCCGGATAGGGATACCAGTCCGCCGCGAAGGCGCTCGCCGGGATGGCGGTCGCCAGCGCCAGGGCGGCAACGGTCTTGAGGGTGAGCTTCATTGTTCTGACCTCCTTGTCAGTTATCAAAGTTCAAGGCGGCAAGCCGCGATTTTAGTTCTGGTTCAGGCTCTTAGCTGAGCTCTTGTCGGATCTTGGCAAGGATGGCGCGACGGTCGGCCCGCGCCTGCAATGCCTCGTCCATCTCGACCCGGACGAACTTGACCGGGGTATTGGGTTGCAGCTGCCCGATCAGGTCCATGTCGGCCGAGATCACCGCGCCGAGGGTGAAGTAACCGCCGCCCGACACCGCGTCCCGGTGCAGAACGATGGGTTCCGACCCGCCCGGCACCTGGATCGAGCCGTAGGAATAGCAGCCATCCACGATGTTCGAGGGATCGGCACCGGCGACGAACGGCTGTTCGCGCTCGACGAACTCCATCGGCTGGCCGCCGCGGAAGCGATAGCCCATGCGGTCGGCCTCGGGGGCGACGGTCCAGGTGTCGTTGAAGAAGTTCTCGCCCGATTTCTCGGTCAGCCGGTACCAGTAGAGCCCGGTCAGCACCCGCAGCTCCGCCGGGTTGCCCGGACCGCGGCGCAGCTCGGCCGGGACCGAACGGCCCTCTTCCACCAGCGGGGCGCCGCCCACCGGGATCTCGTCGCCGGCGGCGATGTTGCGGCCGTGGAAGCCGCCCAGCGCGCCGATCGGATAGGTCGAGCGGCTGCCCAGCGCCGGTTCGGTGGCGATGCCGCCGGAGACCGCGATATAGATCCGCGCACCGCCGGTGAGGAAACCGAAGCTCAGCGTCTGGCCGGCCTTGACGGTGAAGCTGGTCCAGCCCTCCTTGACCTCGCCATCGACCAGGATCGGCATCGAGCCGCCGGTGATGGCGACGCTGGCGTCGGCGGTAAAGGTGATCTCCGGCCCCATGAACACCGCCTCGAGACAGGCGGCATCCTCGGGGTTGCCGACCAGCAGGTTCGCCGCGCGCAGCGCCAGACGGTCCATCGCGCCCCCCTCGGGGATCCCGAGGTGGAAATAGCCGGGGCGGCCCAGATCCTGGATCGAGGTGGCGAGCCCGGGTTTGACAATCTTAAGCGTCATTGAGCGCCTCCATCAGCTTGGCGTTGAACCCGGTCATATCGGCGTTGAAGGCGTCGAGGTCGAAGTCGACATCGGCGATGCGCGGGGCATAGGTGCCCGCCTCCACCGCCGCGGTGATGCGGACGTATTCGGCGCGGTCGATCGGCTTCCACTTCACGATGTCGCCGGGCTTGAAGAACACCATGAAGTCCTTGAGGTAGGAGACTTCCTGTTCCGGGTCGTAGATCGGCATCGGCGTGATGCCGAACATCTGATAGCCGCCGGCGCCGCGCACCGAGTAGATGCAGGAGAAGCAGCCGCCGTGACCGACGGTGAGCTTCGGCGTGTCGGTGCGGGGCCGCAGGTATTTCGGCACCTCGAGCTGCTTGTCGCGCTCGACCAGCTGATAGAGGAACGGCAGCCCGGCGACGAAGCCCACCATGGAAACGAACCAGGGCTGGGAATGATGCGCCTCGATGAATTCGGCGGCATTGGCAAAGCCGTTGATGCGCGCGGCGTAATCGAGGTCGGAGCCGCTCGGGTCCTGATGCCGCTCGCGGAAGCGCATCAGGGTCTCATGGGTCCAGGGGTCCTGATAGTAGACCGGGATCTCGATGATCCGGGTCGACAGGCGCTTCTCGGCGGTCTCGGCCTTGTGCTCCAGCTCCTTGATCCGCGCCATCATCGCGTCGGGCGCGATCACATCGGGGTCGAAACGCACCTCGAACGAGGCGTTGGCGGGGCAGATCTCGGTCACGCCGGGAATATTCGCCTCGCGCACCGCGTTGCTCATCGACAGGGAGACGAAGAACGCATCCAGCGACATTTCCTCATCCACCTCGACGTAGATGTGTTCGTCGCCGCCATAAGAATATCGTGTCTTCACGACGCACCTCCTGTTGTTTCGGTTTCCAGTTCGCGCGCCGGTTTTTCCGCCGCTGCGGTCAGGTTCCCGGCCTCGAGCCAGGGCTCGAGCCATTGGGTATGGAAATCGCCGGCCTGAACGTCCTTGTCGGCGGCCAGCGCCAGATGCAGCGGCGCGGTGGTCTTCAGCCCCTCGAGGCTCAGCCCCTGCAGCGCGCCCGCCAGTTTGGCGATCGCCTCGGCGCGGGTCGGCGCATGCACGATCAGCTTGCCCAGCAGCGAGTCGTAGAACGGCGGGATCTGATAGCCCTCGTAGAGGAAATGGTCGAAGCGGATCCCCTCGCCTTCCGGGACGGTCATGGCACCGACCTTGCCGGGCCAGGGCATGAACTGCATATGCGGGTCTTCGGCGTTGATCCGAACCTCGATGGCATGGCCGGTGCGGGTGATATCCGCCTGCGAGACCGACAGTTTCTCGCCGCCGCAGACCTTGATCATCTGCTGCACCAGGTCGACGCCGGTCACCATCTCGGACACCGGATGTTCCACCTGGATGCGGGTGTACATCTCGATGAAGTAGAACTCGTTGCGGGCGCTGTCATATAGGTATTCCAGCGTCCCCGCCCCGCGATAGTTCACCGATTGCGCCAGCGCCACGGCGGAGGCACAGAGCGCCTCGCGCGTCTCGTCGTCAAGGCAGGCTGCACCCGCCTCTTCCCAGACCTTCTGA
>JBFXGQ010000268.1:0-6504 GCA_050177915.1 Pseudodonghicola sp.
CCGCATTGGCAAAGCTGGAGCACCGGCTGGAAATTCCCGATGGGCCTGTCGCTGGCCGGCACGCTGGCGCTCTATCTGATCCTCGGCGCGAACTTCGGTAGCTGAGCGGCGCCGCTTTGGCCCGGTCTTCGCCCCTCTGATGCCACAATGGCAGGCGATGTTGCCGACCGAAGGGGCCCCTGCCCCGCGCCCGTGACAGACCAAAGGCCCACCGATGAACATGCAAAGCCCTGCGGATATCGCCCCGCCTTCGCCGCATTCGCTGTCCGAGATGCAGCTGCCGATGGTGATGATGCGGGACATCCTGCTGAAGACGATCTTTCGCAAGAACACCGAAAACGTGAGCGAGACGGCCGAAGCGCTGTGCCTGCCGATCCCGATCACGCAGGAGCTGATGGACATGGCGCGCAGCCAGCGGCTGGTCGAGGTGACCGGCACGCTCAGCGCCACCGCCGGCAGCGAGATGGGCTATCAGCTGACCGATACCGGCAAGGCCCGCGCGCTGGATGCGCTGGCGCAGTCGGAATATTTCGGCGCCATGCCGGTGCCGCTCAAGGTCTACGAACAGCAGGTCAAGCGCCAGTCGATCCGCAACATCCAGGTCACCCGCGACCAGCTGACCGCCGCGATGGGCAATCTGGTGCTGCCGAACAGCCTGCTCGACCACCTGGGCCCCGCGGTCAGCGCCGGCCGCTCGATCCTGATGTACGGCCCGCCGGGCAACGGCAAATCCTCGATCTCCAACGGCATCCGCAAGGCACTTGGCGATCGCATCTATGTGCCGCGCGCGATCGAATATTCCGGCCAGGTGATCACCGTCTACGACCCGATCGTGCACAATGCCATCGAACAGGAGCCCGACGATCCGACCCGGCTGCGGCGCGCCAAGCGGTTCGACGCCCGCTATGTCTGCTGCGAGCGCCCCACCGTGGTCACCGGCGGCGAGCTGTCGCTGTCGATGCTGGATCTGGTCTACAACCCCACCGCGCGCACCTATCAGGCGCCGCTGCAGCTGAAATCGACGGGCGGCATCTTCATCGTCGACGACCTCGGCCGCCAGGCGGAGCCACCGCAGGCGCTGATCAACCGCTGGATCGTGCCGCTGGAGGAGAGCAAGGACATCCTGGGCCTGCAATCGGGCGAGAAGTTCGAGGTGCCCTTCGACACGCTGGTGATCTTCTCGACCAACTTCCACCCGAACGAGATCTTCGATCAGGCCGCGCTGCGGCGGATCTTCTTCAAGATCCTGATCGACGGGCCGAGCCAGGAGGATTACCTCAAGATCTTCGCCCTGGTGGCGCGCAAGAAGGGCATGCCGCTGAACGAAAAGGCGCTGATCTATCTGCTGAAAGAGAAATACCCGACGATCAACAACGTCTATGCCAACTATCAGCCGGTGTTCCTGATCGACCAGATGATCGCCATCTGCGACTTCGAGGGCCTCCCCTATCAGATGAGCCCCGAGCTGATCGACCGCGCCTGGGCCAACATGTTCGTCCGCGACGAGAAGATCGTGCGCTAGCGGCCCGCCCCGAAACGACGCCGAAACGACAGGGGCGGCCCTGAAGACCGCCCCGCTACCGCGTCACTCGTTAAACAACAGGCTCAGGATTTCGCCCTGACGTTCGCGGTCGCCGCCGGTCAGCTCGGCCAGGCTCTGGCCCGGTTGCGCCGCGATCCCGGCATCGGCAAGCCGGGCGAAACCGGCCTCGACATCGCCGCCCAGCGCGATCACCGCCTCGATCGGGGCGCCGTTCAGCGTCTGCATCACCATCGCGACCGGACTGCCGCCGCCCTGCCCCGCCGGGATGAAGGACAGCGCCAGCACCGCGGCAAAGACCCCCATGATGCCCAGCGCCAGCGGCTTCTTGAAATAGGTCTTGAAGGCCCGGAAATTCACCGCCACATGCGCCGCGACCCCAGCCAGCAGCGCCCAGCCCAGCCACTCGTGCGCCGTCTTGTTCAGCCCGCTGTCCAGATGGAAGAACATCAGCACCCCGGTCACCGCGAGCAGCACAAACGCCCCCATCGTGGTCGGCGTCGCCCATTTGCGCAGCGTACTCATCGTCTTGTCTCCTGTCCGTTCTCTGCCTCCCTGTCAGATCAAACGTCGACGCCCGCGGTTTCCGTCGCCGGCGGCCGGGACATTTCGCCGGAGTATCGCTCACTCGGCCGGGGTCCGCTCCTTCGGCAGCGGCACGCGGTCGTCCAGCGGCCGCTCCACCATCAGCAGCGAGATCAGGCAGGCGATGCAGGCCAGCGCCGCGGCGATCCAGAACACCGGATGCAGCGCCTGGGCGATGCCCTGGGTCACCGTCTCGCGCAGCGCCGGGTCCATCGCCGCGATGGCCTCTTTGCTCAGCGCGCGGGGATTGGCGCCGCCCAGCGCGCCGCCCAGTTCCCGCGTCAGCCCGGTGGCGAAGATCGCGCCGAAGATCGCGGTGCCGACCGAACCGCCGATCAGCCGGAACATATTGGCGCTGGCGGTGCCGATGCCGACCATGTTCAGCGGCACGGCGTTCTGGATCGCGGTCACGCTCACCCCCATCACCGGGCCGATGCCGATCCCCGTCAGCACCATCGAGGCGATGATGCGCCAGTTCGGCGTCGCGGCCGTGGTCAGCGCCACCGAGGTCATCGCCAGCGCCAGCAGCATGGTCGAGAACACCGGCAACAGCCGGTAGCGCCCGGTGCGCATCATGAACTGCCCCGAGGCGAAAGAGGCACCGATGATCCCCACCATCATCGGAAAGGTGAACATCCCCGACAGCGCCGGCGACATGCCTTTGACCACCTGCATGAAGAAGGGCACGAAGGTGATGGTACCGAACATCGCGGTGCCGACGATCAGCCCGACGGTGTTGGAGACCACGAAATTGTTGATGCGGAACAGCTGCAGCGGCAGGATCGGCTCCTTGGCGCGGGTCTCGATGAACAGGAAGGCCGCCAGCGCCAGCAGCGCCGCCGCCACCAGCCCCATCATCTCGGGGCTGCTCCAGGCGAAGGTGCTGCCGCCCAGGCTGGCGGTGATCACCACCAGCGACAGCAGCAGCGCCAGGCTGGCGGCGCCGGCATAGTCGATCGCCGGGCGGCCGCGCGGCGCCGCCTTCGGCAGGCCGGCCGACAGCACGCCAAAGGCCAGCAGCCCCAGCGGCAGGTTCATCAGGAACAGCCATTGCCAGGGCGCGTGCTGCACGATGAAGCCGCCGGCCAGCGGCCCGACCACGGTGGAGACGCCGAAGACGCTGCCCAGCATGCCCTGATAGCGGCCGCGCTGGCGCGGCGGCACCGCATCGGCCACCGCCGCCATCGACACCACGATCAGCCCGCCGCCGCCCAGCCCCTGGACCACCCGGCCGGCGACCAGCACCCAGAGGCTGGGCGCCAGGGCGCAGATCAGCGAGCCCAGCAGGAACACCACGATGCCGCCCTGCAACACCGCCTTGCGGCCGAACAGGTCGCCCAGCTTGCCGCAGACCGGCGACCCCACGGTCGCCGCCATCAGATAGGCGGTGATCACCCAGGTGATCTGCGCCAGCCCGCCCAGATCGCTGAGGATCGCGGGCAGCGCGGTGGTGACCACCGTCTGCCCCAGCGAGGCGATGAACAGCACCGATGCGGCGGCCAGGATCACCAGCCGAATCCGGTAGCCGTCCTGTCCTTCGGTCGCGCTTGGGGTTGGGGCTGGCACGTGATAATCCTTGCCTTGCTGTTTCGAGGCTCCGAACACCATCCGGCCCGCGCCGGATCGCCGCACAGGGCGGATTCGGGCGGTCATGCCGCTGATGTTCGGCTGTTGAGAGCATATATGTGCAACTTGCAATTACGTGTCAACAGCATGTAATTAACCCGCGCGATCCGCCGCCACCCGGCGGGCGCCAAAACTGGAGGACGGACCGATAGCCGAGCGCAACGAGGCCCTGACGGAATTTCTGGAAAATGCCGGGATCGACCGCGGCATCACCCGCGCCGCGCTGGAGATCGACGCCACCCTGCAACGCTGGCGGCGGCGCGTGAACAAGCGTGAGCTTGGCATCGCCGCGCTGAAGGCGCTGGGGCTGGAAGAGGAGATCGACCTTGCCCAGCTGGACGTGCTGATGGCCACCGATGCGCCGGGCAAGGAATTCGGCTGCGAGGAAGAGCCCGAGACCATGGTCGCCACCATCGCAACCCGGCTGCGCATCGACCCCTCGCGCGCCTCGCGCCTGGTCAGCGAGCTGATCGCCAAGGGGCTCGCCCGCCGCACCGTCAGCCAGCTGGACGCGCGCCGCACCATTGTCGAACTGACCGAGCGCGGCACCGCCATCGTCGATGCGGTGCGGCGGTTCAAGTTTCTGGTGATGGGCGAATTCCTCTCCGGCTGGACGGCCGAGGAGATCGCGACCTTCATGCCGTTGTTCAACCGCTTCGCTGCCTGGACCAGCGATGCCGCCGCCGTCGGCCCCGACCGCTATCCGCAAGAGATCGACGAGATCGCCGCGCGGCTGCGCACCATTCCCGCGGCGTCCTGAGCGCGCCGATGCAGGGCCTGCCGCCGCGGATCGCCGGCTGGTTCGCCGCCCGCGGCTGGGACATCCACCCGCATCAGGCCGAGATGCTGGCCCGCGCGGCCGACCCCGCCACGCTGCTGATCGCCCCCACCGGCGGCGGCAAGACCATGGCGGGGTTTCTGCCGACGCTGGCCGAGCTCGGCGCCGATCCGGCGCCGGGGCTGCACACCCTCTATGTCTCGCCGCTCAAGGCGCTGGCCGCCGATATCAAGCGCAACCTGCGTACCCCGGTCGAGGAGATGGGGCTGAAGATCCGGATCGAGGATCGCACCGGCGACACCACCCAGACCCAGAAGAAGCGCCAGCGCGCCGACCCGCCGCATATCCTGCTGACCACGCCGGAAAGCCTGGCGCTGCTGACCTCTTACGAGGATGCGCCGCGAATGTTCGCCGGACTGCAACGGGTGGTGGTGGACGAGATCCACGCGCTGGCCGAATCGAAACGTGGCGATCAGCTGTTGCTGGCGCTGGCGCGGCTTCAGCGCCTCTGCCCCGGGCTGCGCCGCGTCGGCCTGTCGGCGACGGTGGAGGATCCGGCGGCGATGGCGCGCCTGCTGGCCCGCCACCCCGACCCCTGCGCCATCATCCAGGCCGATCCTGGCCCCGACCCCGATATCGCCATGTTGCAGACGGCGGAGCTGCCCCCCTGGTCCGGCGGTGGCGCCGCCTATGCCATCCCGGCGGTGCTGGAGCAGATCAAGCGCCACAGGACCACGCTGATCTTTCACAACACGCGGGCGCAGGCGGAAATCTTCTTTCACAACCTCTGGCTTGCCAATGACGACAGCCTGCCGATCGGCATCCACCACGGCAGCCTCGACCGGGTGCAGCGGGAACGGGTCGAGGCGGCGATGACCGCCGGCCAGCTGCGCGCCGTGGTCTGCACCGGCAGCCTCGATCTGGGCATCGACTGGGGCGATGTCGATCTGGTGATCCAGGTCGGCGCGCCGAAGAACGTCAAGCGGCTGGTGCAGCGGATCGGGCGGGCCAACCACCGCTATAACGCGCCCTCAAAGGCGCTGTTGGTGCCGGCCAACCGGTTCGAGGTGGTCGAATGCGTCGCGGCGCTGGAGGCGGTGGGCGATCACGCGCTGGATGGCGATCCGCGCGGGCCGGGACCGCTCGACGTGCTCTGCCAGCAAATCCTGATCGTGGCCTGCGCCGGCCCCTTCGATGCCGATCAGCTTTATGAGGAAGTCCGCGGCGCCGGCCCCTATGCCGCCCTGCCCCGCAGCGATTTCGACGATTGCCTGGAGTTCTGCGCCACCGGTGGCTATGCGCTGAAAGCCTATGACAAATGGCGCCGGCTGATGCAGCGCCCCGACGGGCTGTGGCAATTGCGCGACCCGCGCAGCGCCCAGCGGGTCCGGATGAACATCGGCACCATCCAGGACAGCGACCTGTTGAAAGTACGGATGCAGGGCCGCGGCGGCAAACCCCTGGGCGAGGTCGAGGAGGCTTTCGCCGCCTCGCTGAGCGAGGGCGACACCTTCCTGATCGGTGGCCAGATCGTGCGATATGAGGGCCTGAGGGAGATGACCGTGGTGGTCAGCCGCGATGCCGCGCGCAAGCCCAAGATCGCCACTTTCTCGGGCACCAAATTCGCCACCTCGACACAGCTCAGCGCGCGCATTCTCGCGCTTTTCGCTGCCGACGACTGGCCGCAGCTGCCACGCCATACCGTCGACTGGCTGGCGCTTCAGCGTCAGGTGTCGCGGCTGCCGCAGCAGGGCCGGCTGCTGATCGAAAGCTTCCCGCATGAGGGGCGGGCGCATCTCTGCGCCTATGGCTTTGCCGGGCGCAACGCGCAGCAGACGCTGGGCCTGCTGCTGACCACGCGGATGGAGGAGATGGGGCTTGCCCCGATGGGTTTCGTCGCCACCGATTACGCCACGTTGATCTGGGGGCTTGACCCGCTCGACGATCCGGCGCCGCTGTTCGACCGGACGGCGCT
>JBFXGQ010000269.1:0-6502 GCA_050177915.1 Pseudodonghicola sp.
ATCTGTTCGGCGGCCAGCGGGCCAAGCTGGTGCCGGCGCCGGCGATTGCGGACATGCAGGAGGATGGCGCGGGCTTTGCCGGCTTCGCCACCTGGCTCGACCTGACGCCGGCGCATCCGGACATGCTGGCGGTGCCGGACCCCGAGACGGCGATCCAGCTGCCATGGAAGCCCGAGGTCGCCTGGGTCGCCGCCAATTGCGTGATGGAGGGGGCAGAGGTCGAACAGGCGCCGCGCAACGTGTTGCGCAAGCTGATCGCCGAGGCCGCCAAGGAAGGGCTGCGCGTCAAGACCGGGATCGAGGCGGAATTCTTCCTGCTGACGCCCGAGGGGACCGAGATCTCGGACCCCGCCGATACCGCGGCCAAGCCCTGCTACGACCAGCAGGCGGTGATGCGCCGCTATGACGTGATCAGCGAGATCTGCGATTACATGCTGGAACTGGGCTGGGGTCCCTATCAGAACGACCATGAGGACGCCAACGGCCAGTTCGAGATGAACTGGGCGTTCGACGACGCGCTGGTCACCGCCGACCGCCACAGCTTTTTCAAGTTCATGGTCAAATCGGTGGCCGAAAAGCACGGGCTGCGCGCCACCTTCATGCCGAAACCGATCGAGGGGCTGACCGGCAATGGCTGCCACGCCCATATCTCGGTCTGGGATCTGGCGGGCAAGACCAACGCCTTTGCCTCGACCGCCGGCAGCGGCCAGACCGGCGAGGTGGGGCTTTCGGAGCAGGGGGCGCATTTCCTCGGCGGCATCATGAAACATGCCGAGGCGCTGGCGGCGATCACCAACCCGACGGTCAACAGCTACAAGCGGATCAACGCGCCGCGCACCATGTCGGGGGCGACCTGGGCGCCCAATACCGTCACCTGGACCGGCAACAACCGCACCCACATGGTGCGCGTGCCTGGGCCCGGCCGGTTCGAATTGCGGCTGCCCGACGGGGCGGTGAACCCCTATCTGCTGCAGGCGGTGATCATCGCCGCCGGCCTCTCCGGCATCCGGTCCAAGGCCGATCCGGGCCCGCGCCACGACATCGACATGTATGCCGAGGGCCACAAGATCGAGGGCGCGCCGAAACTGCCGCTGAACATGCTCGACGCGATCCGCGCCTTCGACGCGGATACCGAGCTGAAGGCGATGCTGGGCACCGGCTTCTCGGCCTCCTACATGAAGATGAAGCTGCAGGAGTGGAATTCCTTCGTCTCGCATTTCTCCCATTGGGAGCGCGACAACACGCTGGATATCTGACGCTCACGCCGGATCGGGCGCCACCGCGGTGCCCGACCGCCCTGCCGATCCGCGCCGGTGCCGCGGGGTCTCGCCGAAGGTCTCGGCAAAGGCACGCGAGAAATGGCTGTAGGCGGTGAAGCCCGCCGCCTGCGCCACCTCTGCCAGCGGCAGCGACGACCGGCGCAGCAGCGCGTCGGCCTGATCCAGCCGCACCCGGCGATAGAAGCCCATCACGCTCTGCCCCAGCTGTTCCTGCGCCAGCCGCTCCAGCTGCCGGGTGCCGATACCGCTCAGCTGCGCCAGATCGCTCAGGCTCAGCGGATCGGCGATATGGCTCGCCATCAGCTCCACCGCCGCCACCAGCGCCGGGTGACGCAGGTCGTATTTGCGCGCCGCGTCGATCTGCTGCGGCTCCTCCGCCGCGCGGATGCCGGTGTGGATGAACCAGTCGCTGACCCCGCGCGCCAGCGCGACGCCGTGATCCTTGGCGATCAGCGCGTGCATCATGTCCAGCGGCGCCATGCCGCCGGCGCAGGTGAAACGGTCGCGGTCGATGACGAAAAGCCGCCGCTCGATCAGCGCCTCGGGGTAGGCCAGGCGCAGGGCGTCGATATGTTCCCAGTGCACCGTGAAGCGGCGCGCCGCCAGCAGCCCGGCGCGCGCCAGCAGCACCGCACCGCCCGAGATGCCGCCCAGCGGCACGCCGGCCCGCCCCAGCCGCCGCAGCCAGCCCAGCACATGCGGATCGCCGAAGGCCATCGGGTCGCCGCCGGCAACGACGAAGAGCACGTCGAAATCGCTGCCCGCCGCCGCCAGCGGCACCGTCTCGAACGCGCCCCCGACCGAGCTGCGCTGCCAGCCGCCGCGCGCCGACAGGAACTGCATGTGATAAAGCGGCGCGCCGCTCAGCATATTGGCCGCCCGCAAGGGCTCCACCGCCGAGGCCGCCGACATCAGCGCGAAATCGTCGATCAGCAGAAAGCCGAAGTGTTTCGGCCGATGGCCCTGATCCTTATGGGGCGCCATGGCGGGTTCCGGTCCCTGTCCTGATTTGAAAAGAAAATGTCACTATAAGGCAAAATAACTGCCCCGCGCCGTGGCACAAGGGGGCAAGCAACAGGAGTGCCCCATGCGTTTTTCCGGCTTTCGTGTCTTCAGGGAGGCTCTGACCGGCCACAAGGGCTGGAAACCCCTCTGGCGCAATCCCGATCCGCAGCCCGCCTATGATTATGTGATCGTCGGCGGTGGCGGTCACGGGCTGGCCACCGCCTATTATCTGGCGACCACCTTCCGGCAGGCGCGCATCGCGCTGCTGGAACGCGGCTGGCTGGGGCAGGGCAACATCGGCCGCAACACCACCATCATCCGCTCGAACTACCTGCTGCCGGGTAACGAGCCGTTCTACGAATTCTCGATGAAGCTCTGGGAGGGGCTGGAGCAGGAATTCAACTTCAACGCCATGGTCAGCCAGCGCGGCATCCTCAACCTGATCCATACCGACGGTCAGCGCGACGCCTATCGCCGGCGCGGCAATGCCATGCTGCTGGCCGGCGCCGATGCGGAGCTGCTGGACCGCGAACAGGTGCGCGCGATGGCGCCCTTCCTGAACTTCGACAATGCGCGCTTCCCGATCAAGGGCGGGCTGATGCAGCGTCGCGCCGGCACCGCACGCCACGACGGCGTCGCCTGGGGCTATGCCCGCGGCGCCGATCTGGCCGGCGTCGACCTGATCCAGAATTGCGAGGTCACCGGCTTCCGCATCGAGGCGGGCCGGGTGCTGGGGGTCGAAACCTCGCGTGGCTATATCGGCGCGAAGAAGGTCGGCGTGGCGGTCGCCGGCAACTCCGGCAAGGTGATGGCGATGGCGGGCCAGCGTCTGCCGATCGAAAGCCACGTGCTGCAGGCTTTCGTTTCCGAGGGGCTGAAGCCGGTCATTCCGGGTGTCATCACCTTCGGCGCCGGGCATTTCTATGTCAGCCAGTCGGACAAGGGCGGGCTGGTCTTCGGTGGCGATATCGACGGCTACAACTCCTATGCGCAGCGCGGCAACCTGCCGGTGGTCGAGGATGTGGCCGAAGGCGGCATGGCGCTGATGCCGATGATCGGGCGGGCGCGGCTGCTGCGCTCCTGGGGCGGTATCATGGACATGTCGATGGACGGCTCCCCCATCATCGACAAGACCCCGGTCGAGGGGCTGATGCTGAACGCCGGCTGGTGTTACGGCGGCTTCAAGGCGACGCCGGCGAGCGGTTACGCCTTTGCCCATCTGCTGGCCACCGACACGCCGCATCCGACCGCGACGCAGATGCGGCTGGACCGCTTCGCGCGCGGCTACGTCATCGACGAAAAGGGTGTCGGCGCGACGCCCAACCTGCACTGAGGCTTCGACATGCTGATCCCGCATCCTCTTCTCGGCCCGCGCGACGCGCAGGAATTCACCTATCTCGGCGATGCCGCGCTGCTGAACCGCCCCGATGGCATGGCCGAGGGCGCCGAGGCCGCCTTTGCCGATTACGTCTTCCTGCGCGACAACCCGGCGGGCCTGCACCGCGAGCTGTGGTTTCACGAACAGGGCGACCGCTCCTGGCTGATCGTCACCCGCGACACCACCACGCATGAGATCCTCGGCGCCGAACTGGCGCGCGACGTGGCCTTGGCGGCGAAAGGGGGCGCGGCATGACCCGGCTTACTGGCGGTCAGATCGACCGCACGCAGAAACTGACCTTCAGCTTCGACGGCAAACGCTATCACGGGCACCCGGGCGATACGCTGGCCTCGGCCCTGCTGGCCAATGACGTCCGGCTGATCGGGCGCAGCTTCAAGTACCACCGGCCGCGCGGCGTGGTCTCCGCCGGCTCGGAAGAGCCCAACGCGATGGTCGAGCTGCGCACGGGCGCCCGGCAGGAGCCCAATACCCGCGCCACGGTGGCCGAGCTGTTCGACGGGCTGGAGGCCCGCAGCCAGAACCGCATGGGGCCGCTGAACTTCGACCTGCTGGCGGTCAACGACCTGCTGTCGCCCTTCTTCGCGGCGGGCTTCTACTACAAGACCTTCATGTGGCCGAAGGCGTTCTGGGAAAAACTCTATGAACCGGCGATCCGCCGCGCGGCGGGGCTGGGCAGCCTGTCGATGCAGGCCGATCCGGACAGCTACGACAAGGGCTTCCTGCATTGCGACCTGCTGGTGATCGGCGGGGGTGCTGCCGGGCTGGCGGCGGCGCTGACCGCGGCGCGGGCCGGGGCGCAGGTGATCCTGGCGGATGAGGATTTCCGCCTGGGCGGGCGTCTTCTGGCCGAAAGCCACAGCCTCGACGACGCCCCCGCCACCGACTGGATCGCGGGTGTCGAGGCGGAATTCGCCAGCCTGCCGAACCTGCGGGTGATGCGGCGCACCACCGTCTTCGGTGCCTACGACCACGGTATTTTCGGCGCGGTGGAGCGGGTCGCTGACCACCTCGCCACCCCCGGCAAGCGGGTGCGCCAGACGCTGTGGCGGATCACCGCCAAGCGCAGCATCCTCGCCACCGGCGCGACCGAGCGGCATATCCCCTTCGCCAACAACGACCGCCCGGGCATCATGCTCGCCGGCGCCCTGCGCGCCTATGCCAACCGCTGGGCGGTGAGCGCGGCCAAGCGTGTGGCGATCTTCACCAATAACGACGACGGCCACCGTTCCGCGCTGGATCTGGCGGCGAAGGGCGTCGATATCGCCGGCGTCATCGACACCCGCGCCGATGCCAAAAGCTTCGGGAGCTATCCGCTCTATGCCGGGGCGACGGTGACCAACTCGCGCGGTCGGCTGGGGCTGAGCAAGATCGAGGTCACCCGCAACGGTCAGGCGCAATGGATCGGCTGCGGCGCGCTGGGGGTGTCGGGCGGCTGGAACCCGAACGTGCATCTGTCGTCGCACCACCGCGGCCGGCCGGTCTGGAGCGAGGCCTTGCAGGCCTTCGTTCCCGGCATCGGCGGCCCCCCGGGGCTGAGCGTTGCCGGCGCCGCCGCCGGGCAGGGCAGCACCCATGCCGCGCTGACCTCCGGCGCCGAGGCCGCGCGCGCCGCACTGGACGATCTGGGGCTTGCCGACACGCTGCCCGATCTGCCGCAGGCCGAGGATGCGCCGGTCAACCTGCAGGCCTTCTGGCACGTGCCGGGCAAGACCCGCGCCTGGGTCGATTTCCAGAACGACGTCACCGTCAAGGACATCAAGCTGGCGCATCAGGAGAACATGCGCCCCGTCGAGCATCTGAAGCGCTGGACCACGCTGGGCATGGCCACCGATCAGGGCAAGACCGCCAATGTCACCGCGCTGGCGGTGATGGCCGAGCTGACCGGCAAGACCATCCCCGAGACCGGCACCACCATCTTTCGCCCGCCCTATACCGGCGTGTCGCTCTCGGTGCTGGGCGGCGGCGACACCGGCGCGCATTTCCGTCCGCGCCGGCTGAGCCCCACCCACGAATGGGCGAAATCGCAGGGCGCGGTCTTTGTCGAGGTGGGTCCGTGGATCCGGGCGCAATACTTCCCGCGCCCCGGCGAAACCCACTGGCGCCAGAGCGTCGACCGCGAGGTTCTGGCGACCCGCGCCGGGGTCGGCCTCTGCGATGTCACCACGCTGGGCAAGGTCGATGTGCAGGGGGCGGATGCGGGCGAATTCCTCAACCGCATCTATGCCAATGCGATGGCCTCGCTGAAGGTCGGCATGGTCCGCTATGGCCTCATGCTGCGCGAGGATGGCCATGCCTATGACGACGGCACCTGCGCCCGGCTGGCCGAGGATCACTATGTGGTCACCACCACCACGGCGCAGGCCGGGCCGGTCTATCGCCATATGGAATTCGCGCGGCAATGCCTCTGGCCCGAGCTGGACGTGCAGCTGATTTCGACCACTGACGCCTGGGCGCAGATCTCGGTCGCCGGGCCCAACGCGCGGGCGCTGCTGGAACGCATCGTCGACGATGCCGACCTGTCGAACGACGCCTTCCCCTTCATGGCCTGCCGAGCGCTGACGGTCTGCAACGGGCTTAGGGCGCGGCTGTTCCGGATCTCCTTCTCCGGTGAACTGGCCTATGAGATCGCGGTGCCGGCGCGCTATGGCAATGCGCTGATGGCGCGGCTGGTCGAGCTGGGCGAGGATCTGGGCGCGACCCCCTACGGGACCGAGGCGCTGGGCGTGCTCCGGATCGAAAAGGGCCATGCGGCGGGCAATGAGCTGAACGGCCAGACCACGGCGCAGATGCTGGGCATGGGGCGCATGGTCTCGACCAA
>JBFXGQ010000270.1:0-6481 GCA_050177915.1 Pseudodonghicola sp.
GACCCGGATGATGCCGCCCGAGGTGCGCCTGCGGTCGATGGCGATGGGCGCGCTGGCCGGGGTCGCGGCCTTTCTGGCGATCTACTTTCCCGCCGGTCTGGCGCTGCCGACGCTACTGGTGCCGGCGGTGGTGGGCTATCTGTGGCTGCCCGAACATCGCCGGGTCTTCGTGCCCTTCCTGATCTTCATCCTGCTGGCCGCCTTCGGCATGATGTCGGTGCGCACCGAATTCGGCTTCGTCTGGATGCTCTGGCTGGTGCTGGTGGTGGCGGGCACCGATATCGCCGGCTATTTCGCCGGGCGGATGCTGGGCGGACCGAAGTTCTGGCCGCGGATCAGCCCGAAAAAGACCTGGTCGGGCACCGTGGCGGGCTGGATCGCGGCAATGGTGCTGGGGGCGATCTTCAGCACGGTGACCGGATCGGGGCTCTGGCTGGTGGCGCTGTCGGCGCTGGCCGCCTTCGCCTCGCAGCTGGGCGATATCGCCGAAAGCGCGGTCAAGCGGCGGGCAGGGGTGAAGGATTCCAGTTCGCTGATCCCCGGGCACGGCGGGCTGTTCGACCGTTTCGACGGCATGCTGGGTGCGGCGATCCTGGTGCTGATCGTGATGGAGCTGACCGGCTATCCGCCCGGACCTGTATGATGAGGCTGAACTGATGCGGCGGGTGACGATCCTGGGGGCGACGGGCTCCATCGGGCAGAACACCATCGACCTGATCCGGCGCGAGCCCGGGGCCTATGAGGTGGTCGCGCTGACCGGCGGCGCCAATATCGCGCGGCTGGCGGCGGATGCCCGCGCGCTGAACGCGCGGCTGGCGGTCACCGCCTATGACGACCGGCTGGAGGAGCTGCGCGCCGCGCTGGCGGGCAGCGGCATCGAGGCCGCCGCCGGCGCCGCCGCGGTGACCGAGGCCGCGGCGCGCCCGGCCGACTGGGTGATGTCGGCCATCGTCGGCTCGGCCGGTCTGGCGCCGGGGCTGACGGCGCTGGAACGCGGCGCCACGCTGGCGCTGGCCAACAAGGAATCGCTGGTCTGCGCCGGCGCCCTGGTGCTGGAGGCCGCGCGCGCCCATGGCGCCCGCATCCTGCCGGTCGACAGCGAACATTCCGCCGTCTTCCAGGCCCTGGCGGGCGAGGATCTGGCGGCGGTGGAGCGGGTGGTGATCACCGCCAGCGGCGGCGCCTTCCGCGACTGGCCGCTGGAGCGGCTGGCGCGCGCCACCGTGGCCGAGGCCTCGAGCCACCCCAACTGGGACATGGGCCAGCGGATCACCATCGACAGCGCCTCGATGTTCAACAAGGCGATGGAGGTGATCGAGACCCGCGAGTTCTTCGGCGTGCGGCCGGAGCAGATCGAGGTTCTGGTGCATCCCGAATCGATGATCCACGCGCTGGTGGGATTCGTCGACGGTGCGCTGATGGCGCATGTGGGCGCCCCCGACATGCGCCACGCCATCGGCTATGCGCTGCACTGGCCCGAACGCCGGCCGCTGCCGGTGCCGCGGCTGGATCTGGCGCAGGTCGGCCAGATGACCTTCCGGGCCCCCGACGAGGCGCGCTATCCGGCGCTGCGGCTGGCCCGCGCGGTGATGCAGATGGGCGGCCTGGCCGGGGCGGTGTTCAACGCCGCCAAGGAGCGCAGCCTGGATCATTTCATCGCCGGGCGGATCGGATTTCTCGACATGGCGGCGGTGGTCGAGGCGGTGCTGGAGCGGTTTGCGGCCCAGAGCGGTCACGCCACGGCGGCGATCACCCTTGATAACGTGCTGCAGACAGACCATCTCGCCCGGGTATGGGCGGATGAGGCAATGGCCGGAAGGGCAGGGTAAGTTTTGAATATTGTTGAATTGATTCCGCAGTTTGGCGGGTTGGTCTACACCGTGGTCGCCTTTGTGGTGGCGCTGTCGGTGATCGTCGCCGTGCACGAGTTCGGCCATTACATCGTCGGCCGCTGGTCGGGCATTCACGCCGAAGTGTTCTCGCTGGGATTCGGGCCGGTGCTGTGGAGCCGGCAGGACAAGCGCGGCACCCGCTGGCAGCTGGCCGCGCTGCCGTTCGGCGGCTACGTCAAGTTCCTGGGCGATGCCAATGCTGCCTCGGGCAAGGACGGCGAGACCATGGCCGAGATCTATCGCAACAACCCCGACGATCTGCGCCACACCATGCACGGCGCGCCGCTGTGGGCGCGGACCCTGACGGTGGCGGCGGGGCCGGTGTTCAACTTCGTGATGTCGATCGCGGTCTTCACCCTGCTGTTCATGGCGCAGGGGGTGGCGCGCGATCCGCTGACCGTGGGCCAGCTGCACCCGATGCCGGGGGGCGAGACCGGGCTGCAGAGCGGCGACGAGATTCTGGCGGTAGCCGGCGTGCCGGCGCCCGACTTCACCAATGCCGGCGCCTGGACCCGCTTTACCGACGCGCTGCCGGCGGCGCGCACGCTGGACTATCGCGTCCGCCGCGACGGGCAGGAGGTCACCGTGCCGGGGCCGCATCCGTTCCCGGCCTATGTCTTCCGCGTCGCCCCGCGCAGCGCGGCGATGGATGCCGGGCTGCGGCCGGGCGACGTGATCACCGCGGTCGGCGGCCAGCCGGTCTATGTCTTCGACCAGCTCAAGGCGGCGGTCGAATCCTCGAATGGCGCGCCGCTGCTGCTGGACGTCTGGCGCGACGGCAGCGAGGCGCGGTTCACCATGACGCCGCGCCGGGTCGACGAGCCGCAGGCCGACGGCGGCTTTGTCACCCAGTGGCGGATCGGCATCGTCGGCGGCATGGCCTTCGAGCCGGCGACCGAGACCGCCGGTCCGGTGGCGGCCTTCCTCGGCGGTCTGGCCCAGACCTGGGGCATCGTCGTCGGCTCGCTGTCGGGGCTGTGGCACATGGTGACCGGGGCGATCAGCACCTGCAACATCTCCGGCCCGATCGGCATCGCCGAGACCTCGGGCGCGATGGCCAGCCAGGGCGCGCAGAGCTTCATTTCCTTCATCGCGGTGCTGTCCACCGCGGTGGGGCTGCTGAACCTGTTCCCGATCCCGGCGCTGGATGGCGGCCATCTGATGTTCTACGCCTATGAGGCGGTCATCGGCAAACCGCCCAGCGACGGCGTGCTGCGCATCCTGATGACCGTCGGGCTGGCGGTGATCCTGTCGCTGATGGTCTTCGCGCTCGGCAACGATCTGTTCTGCTGACGGATCGCGCCGGCCGGAATTCCGGCCGGCGCCCGCGCAAGCGACTGGGCGAGAGATCGCCGAGCGGGGCGGGCTGCCCCGGTTTCGCCCAAGTGTCGCCATAATCCATCCCTAGGTACGGGGCGCAACGGAAACCCGAAGCGTCGAAAGGACCAAGAGGATGCAGAATTTGCAACATTCCTATCGCGGGTTGAGCCTGGTCATGCAGCTGAACTGGGACCTGCTGCTGTACGGGGCGACCATCGCGGCGGCCCTGCTGGCCGGTGGCTGGCTGATCAGCCTGGTGTGATCGGCGCCCGCCGGTACGACTGTCCGGCCAATTGGGCTTTTGACATCGAGCGGCAATCCCGATACTCACTCCTCAATGTCTGCTAAATACTGGGTTCAAGAATATGGGATTGGGGAGCATCGCAGGAGACCCCTGCGCTGAGCGTGGTTTTGGTGGCACCGTCTTGTACCGTGCGCTGACAGCTTTTGTTCTTTTCGTTTCGGTTTGTTTCGCCGCGCTGCCTGCGCAGGCGCAGGATTATCGCTTCAGCTCGGTCCGGGTCGAAGGCAACCAGCGGATCGAGGCGGCCACCATTGTCGCCTATACGGGAATCGAACGCGGCAAGACCATCACCGCCGGAGAGCTGAACGACGCCTATCAGAAGGTGCTGGCCAGCGGCCTGTTCGAGACCGTCGAGCTTGAGCCGCGCGGCGGCACGCTGGTGATCTCGGTCAAGGAATATCCGACCATCAACGAGATCAACTTCGAGGGCAACCGCCGGATCAAGGACGATGCGCTGGCCAAGCTGATCGAGTCGACCTCGCGGCAGGTGTTCAACCCCGCCAAGGCCGAGCGTGACGCTGATGTCATCGTCAAGGCCTATTCCCAGCAGGGCCGGGTCGCTGCTTCGGTCACCCCCCGCATCATCCGCCGCAGCGACAACCGCGTCGATCTGGTGTTCGAGATCTCCGAGGGCGACACCATCGAGGTCGAGCGCGTCAGCTTCGTCGGCAACCGGGTCTATTCCGACCGCCGGCTGCGCCGCGTGCTGCAGACCAAGCAGGCCAATATCCTGCGCGCCTTCGTCCGCAACGACACGCTGATCGAGGATCGGATCGAATTCGACAAGCAGGTGCTGCGCGATTTCTACCTGTCGCGCGGCTATGTCGACTTCCGCGTCAACAGCGCCAATGTGGAATTCACCCGCGAACGCGACGCCTTCTATCTGGTGATGGATGTCACCGAGGGCCAGCAGTTCAAGTTCGGCAAGATCACCACGGTCAGCGAATATCCCGGCGTGGATGCCGCCGCCTATCAGGAGGCCCTGAAGATCAAGTCGGGCGTCGTCTATACGCCGACGCTGGTGGAAAATTCCATCGCCCGGCAGGAGTGGCTGGCGATCAAGCAGGGCGTCGATTTCATGCGGATCGAGCCGCGGATCACCCGCAACGACCGCGATCTGACGCTGGACGTTGAATTCGCCCTGACCAAGGGGCCGCGGATCTTCGTCGAACGCATCGACATCGAGGGTAACACCACCACGCTCGACCGCGTCGTGCGGCAGCAGTTCCGCGTCGCCGAGGGCGACCCGTTCAACCCGCGCGAGATCCGCGCCAGCGCCGAACGAATCCGCGCCCTGGGCTTCTTCTCCAAGGCCGACGTCAACGCGCGCGAGGGCTCCTCGCCCGAGCAGGTGGTGATCGACGTCAATGTCGAGGAACAGCCGACCGGTTCGCTCAGCCTCGGCGGCTCCTATTCGGTCAACAACGGCTTCGGCGTCGCCATCGGCCTGAGCGAGAACAACTTCCTCGGCCGCGGTCAGCGGCTGTCCTTCACCTTCTCGACGGCGGAGGATGCCGAATCCTATGTGCTCGGCTTCACCGAACCCTTCCTGCTGGGGCGCGATCTGCGCTTCGATCTGGACATGGGCTACGCCAGCACGGATTCGAGCTATTCGGCCTTCAACACCGGGCGGGCCTTCTTCTCGCCGGTGCTGACCTTCAAACTGGCCGAGAAATCGAACCTGCGCCTGCGCTACACCTGGCAGCAGAGCGAGATGAAGCAGCGTTCCACGCCGATCGAGGGGCCGGTGATCGCCTCGGAAATCGCCATGGGCAAGCAGAGTTCCAGCGCGCTGGGGTTCCACTATGTCTATGACAGCCGGGTGACCGGGCTGGACCCCAACGCCGGCGTGCTGTTCGAGTTCGGCAGCGATTTCGCCGGGCTCGGCGGCGACAGCGACTTCATCCGGACCACCGCCAAGGCGATCGCCCAGACCAAGATCCTGAACGAGGAGGTGACGCTGCGCGCGACCTTCGAGGCCGGGGCGCTGAACTGGCTGGGCAACAACAACAGCCGCACGGTCGACCGGTTCATCCTGTCCAATGACATCATGCGCGGTTTTGAGCCTGGCGGTATCGGCCCGCGCGACATGTCGCCCGATGCCACCGGCGCGGCCTATGACGACTTCCTCGGCGGCAACCTCTATGCCGTGGCGCGGTTCGAGGCGGAATTCCCGCTGGGCCTGCCGGAAGAGATCGGCCTGCGCGGCGGCGTGTTCCTGGACGTCGGCAACCTGTGGGACGTGGGCAACGCCAATACGGCGGCGGCGGCCTCGACCTGCGGGGCGGGCGGCACCTCCTCCTGTGTGGTGGGGGCGGATGGCGCCTGGCGCTCGGTCATCGGCCTGTCGTTCCTCTGGACCACCGGATTCGGTCCGCTGCGGTTCAACTTCTCCAAGGCGATCAACAAGGAATCCTACGACAAGGAACAGACCTTCGACCTGACGCTGCAGGCGAAGTTCTGATCCGGCATGGCGCGCGTGCGGGGGCGGCATAGGGCGGCACGGGCCGCGATTGCGGTCCTCGTCGCGCTGCTGCTGCCGGCGGCGCCAGTGGCGGTGCCCCCGGCCGCGGCGCAGGAGCTGGGCCTGCCGCGCAGCTCGATCCTGACCATCGAGACCGACCGGCTGTTCTCGGATTCCGCCTTCGGCCACCGCATCGCCAATGAGATCGAGGCCGAGAGCGCCGTGCTGGCGGCGGAGAACCGGCGCATCGAGGCCGAGCTCACCTCGGAGGAAAAGGAACTGACCCAGCGCCGGTCCGGCATGGGTCCGGATGCGTTTCGCGCGCTGGCCGATGCCTTCGACGAAAAGGTGCAGGGCATCCGCCGCACCCAGGAAGCCAAGGCGCGGGCGCTGAACCAGAAGGCCGACAAGGCGCGGGTGGAGTTTTTGCGCGCGGCGCGGCCGGTGCTTGAGGCGCTGATGCGCGACACCGGCGCCGGGGTGATCCTGGAGCGCAGCAGC
>JBFXGQ010000271.1:0-6467 GCA_050177915.1 Pseudodonghicola sp.
GCACCGCCGCGCTGCAATCGCGCATGGTGCGCGCCTGCGGCCGCGCCCTGGTCGACCAGCCGCCCGGGCGGCGCTATCTGATGCTGACGCTCGGCAGCCACCTGTTCTCACTGCTGCTGAACCTGGGCGCGATGACGCTGCTGGGCGCGATGATCCGCTCGGCCACCGCCCCGGCGACGGTCGATCCCCGCATTGCCGAGATCCGCCTGCGGCGCACCGGCCTGGCGATCATGCGCGGCTTCGCGGCGGCGACGCTCTGGCTGCCGACCTCGATCACGGTGCAGGTGGTGCTTGCCGCCATCCCCGGCTACGGCTGGCAGGAGTTCGCGGCGCAGGGGGCGGCGACAGCGGCCTGCTTTCTGGCCGTCGGCTGGCTGCTCGACCGGCTGGGCCACCCGCCGCCGCCACCGGGGCCCGCCGCCGCCCCGATCCGCGCGGCGCTGGCGCGGCTGGCGCCGATGGGGCTGCTGACGCTGGGCATCCTGATCGCCGTCGCCGGCGTCGCGGTGCTCAGCGGGCTCCGACCTATCGCCGCGCTGCTCTGCGTGGTGCCCTGCGTCGGGCTGGGCTGGATGGCGCTGCAACGCCGCCGCGCCGGGCCGGCACGCGTGCCCCTGCTCTGGCTGCGGCAGCTGCGCCGCCGCGTGCTGCCCGATCTGGCGACCCTGCGGTCCGAGGTGACGATCCTCGCCTCGGCCGGCATCATCGCGGTGCTGCTGCCGCATCAGCTCGATACCCGGGCCCTGGCCGCGCTGGTACTGGAGAACCACCTGAGCGCCACCATGCTGCTGGTGCCGCTGGTCTGGATCGTCGCCCTGACCGCGCCGCTGGGGCTGAGCCCGATCGTCACCGTCGCGGCCAGCCTGGAGCTTCTGGTCCACCTGCCCGGCGTCGACATCGCGCCCGGCGCCCTGGCCTTCGCCGGCACCGTCGGCTGGTGCCTGGGCACCGGCCTGTCGCCGCTGGGCGCCACGGTGCGGATCATGGCCCGCGCCATCGCCCGGCCGGCGGCGCAGATCGGCCCGGTCTGGAACCGCAGCTTTACCCTATGGATCGGGCTGGCGGCCACCGCCGTCCTGATCGCCATCACCTGAGGAGACCCCGATGTCCGACCCCACCGGCACCTGGCTGCTGCACCGCTGGCACGCGCTGAAGAACGACCGGCCCGACGGCTATCCGATGGGCGCGGATGCCCTGGGCCAGATCATCTATGCCGCCGACGGCCATATGTGCGCCTTCCTGATGCGCGCCGATTTCGCCGCCTCGGACGGCCCCGCCACCGTCGAAAGCTGCCTGAGCTACGGCGGCGGTTGGCGGGTCGAGGCTGATGTGATCACCCACAGCGTCCGCTTCTCGTCGCTGCCGCACTGGATCGGCCGGCCGCTGATCCGTCACATGCGCTGGCACGGCGACACGCTGACCCTGCGCACCGAACCCGAGCGGTCGCGCGCCGGCAATGTCTATGTGCATGAGCTGATCTGGCGCCGCCCCGCGCCGGGCCCGGTTCAGCCGAACTGGGCCGTCACCCCGCTGGCGAGGAAAGCCTCGACCTCCGCGACCGAATAGCCGGCCTCGGCCAGCACCTCGCGGCTGTGCTCGCCCAGATTGGGCTGCAGCCGGCGGATCGTGCTGGGGGTCCTGGAAAACCGCACCGGCGGATCGGTCAGCCGGATGCGCCCCTCGGTCGGGTGCTCCTCGAACCGCCAGAAGCCGGTGGCCAGCAGCTGCGGGTCGCTCAGCAGATCCTCCTTGCTGTTGACCCGCTGCACCGGGATCGCCGCGGCGTCGAGATCGCGCTGCCATTCGGCGGTGGTGCGCGTCGCCACGATCTCGGACAGGATGCCGTAGATCTCCTCGGAATGGCGGGTGCGCGTCGCCAGATCGGCGAACCGCGGGTCCGCCGCCAGATCCGCGCGCCCGGCGATACGGAACAGGTCCAGCCAGTTCTGCGTCGTATAGGGCAGCACCGCCAGATAGCCGTCGCGGGTCGCATAGGGCCGCCGCATCTTGTTCAGCAGCCGGGCATAGCCCATCTCGCCCACCGGCGGGTCGAAGCGGGCGCCGTTGATATGCTCGACCATCAGGTAATCCACCAGCGCCTCGAACATCGGCACTTCGATCACCTGCCCCTCGCCGCTGCGTTCGCGGTGGAAAAGCGCCCCCAGCACCGCCGAGAGCACGTGGAACGAGCTGGTCTTGTCGGCCATGATGGTCGGCACATAGCGCGGCTCGCCGCCGGGCGAGGTCACGGTCTGCAGGTCGGTGATGCCGCTGGCGGCCTGGATCACATCGTCATAGGCCGGCTTGTTGGCCATCGGCCCGTCGGCGCGGAAGCCATAGGTCTTGACGTAGATCAGCCCGGGATAGGCGGCCATGAAACGGTCGTCGTCCAGCCCCAGCCTGGCGGCGATGGCGGGGCGCATGTTGTGGACGAAGACATCCGCGGTGCCGACCAGCCGGAACAGCGCCGCGCGCCCCTCCTCCTGCCGCAGGTCGAGCACGACCGAACGCTTGTTGCGATTGCTCGCCATGAAGAAGGCGGCCATGCCCGGATTGCGACGGTCGCCGGTCTGGCGGGTGGTGTCGCCCTCCGGGGTTTCGACCTTGATCACATCGGCGCCCATGTCGCCCAACATCTGGGTCGCCCAGGGTCCCAGAATGACGGTGGTCAGATCGACCACCCGGATACCGTCGAGAACACCCGCCATCGCCTAACCCTCCAGTGCCGCGATCTGCGCCGACAGCGCCAGCAGGTTCCGCGCCTGCTTCAGATGCGGCATGTCCAGCATCTTGCCGTCCAGCCCGACGACGCCCAGACCGGGGTTCTCCTCGAACACCGCCACCACCCGGCGCGCCCAGTCGACCTCCGCCGCCGAGGGCGTGAAGGCGGCGTTGATCGCCTCGGACTGCGCCGGATGGATCGCCAGCTTGCCGATGAAACCGGCCTGGCGGTCGCGCGCGCAATCGGCGCGCAGCGCGTCGAGATCGCGGAAATCGACCACCACGCTGCCGACCGGCTGCGCCCCGATGGCGCGGGCGGCGGCCAGGCAGAGCGCACGGGCCTGCAGGAACACATGGTCGTATTCGCCGGTGCGCGGATCGCGGTTGCTGGCGGCGCCCAGCGCCGCCGCCAGATCCTCGCCGCCCCAGGTCAGCGCCGACAGCCGCGGGCTGACGCCGTCGAGATAGCTGTGAAAGTTCAGCAGCGCCGCCGCGGTCTCGGTCGCCACCGACAGGATCCGGGTGCTGCCCTGCGCCAGCCCGAAGGCCGCCTCCAGCGCCGACAGCCGCTCGGCCAGCCGGCTGATGTCGGCGGCGCCGTCGACCTTGGGCAGCACGATACCATCCGGCGCACCGGGCATCACCGCCGCCAGATCGGCCAGCGAAAAGGCGTGGTCCAGCGGGTTGATCCGCACCCACAGCTGTTGCCGGCTGCGGTCGGGGTTGTCGGACAGGAACGTCCGCGCCAAAGTGCGGGCGATGTCCTGCCGGTCGTCGGCCACCGCATCCTCAAGATCGAGGATCAGCGCGTCGGCGGGGTTGTCGCGCCCCTTGGCCAGCTTGCGGTCGCTGTCGGCCGGAACGAACAGCCAGGATCGGATCAGTCGCATGTTGCCTCCCTCATGCCGTCTGTTGCGGGCTCGCGGTGACGCCCGCGCCCAGCATCGCCGCGATCCGCGCCGGGTCAAACCCGATCTCGCGCAGCACCTCGACCGAATGTTCGCCCAGCCGCGGCGCCAGCCGGTGCGGCGCCGGCTGGGTGCGCGACCACTGCGCCGGCACCGCCATGTCGCGGATGCGCCCCTCGGTCGGATGCTCGACCCGCTGGAAGAAGCCCACCGCGCGCAGATGCGGATCGTCGATCAGGCTCTCGGCGGTATGCAGGGGCATCGCCGGGATATCCGCCCGCTCGAACAGATCGAGCCAGTCGGCGGTGCGGCGCGTCGCCAGCCGCTGCGCCAGCTCGGCATAGATCGCGTCGATATTGGCGCTGCGCGCCGTCATGCTGCCATAGCGCGGATCGCGGTCGAACACCTCGGGCGTGCCGAGCGCATCGAACCAGGCGCGCCAGTGCCGGTCGGTGTAGATCACCACGCAGATATGGCCGTCGCTGGTCGGATAGGGCCGGCGGTCGCGCGACAGCATCCGTGCATAGCCGGGCGGGCCCAGCGGCGGATCGAAGGTCTCGCCGGCCAGATGCTCGCCCAGAACGAAGCTCGCCATCATCTCGAACATCGGCATGTCCAGCTGCTGGCCCTCGCCATGGCGCGCCTGATGCAGCAGCGCGGCGGTGATCTGCCCCACCGCCCAGATGCCGACGCAGCGGTCGACCAGCGCCACCGGCGCATAGGCCGGCGCGCCGCCCCCCGCCGCGGTCCGCGCGAAGGAGGGGATCGCCACCGCGCCCTGGATCAGGTCGTCGAAGGCGGGCTTGGCGGCATAGGGGCCGTTCTGGCCATAGCCGAACAGCCCGGCATAGATCAGTCGCGGATTGATCGCGCGCACCGTCTCGTAACCCAGCCCGAGCCGCGCCATCACCTGCGGCCGGCGGTTGTAGACCAGCACATCGGCCCGGCGCAGCAGCGCCGCCAGCGCGGCCTGACCGTCATCGGTCTTCAGATCCAGCACCAGCGAGCGTTTGGAGCGGTTGGTGTTCAGAAAGATCGGCCCCATGCCGGGAGTGCGATAGGGGCCGATATTGCGGATCGGATCGCCCTCGGGCGGCTCGATCTTGACCACATCGGCGCCCATGTCGCCCAGGATCTGGGTGGTATAGGGCGCCATCAGCATATTGGTCAGATCGACGACCCGGACCCCCTCGAGCGGCCGGGTCATCCCGGCCCCCCCGCCGGGCGGAACACCGGCAAGGCCTGGCCGCCCTCGGTGGTGCGGAAGGTGAGTTCCACCGGCATGCCGACGCCGAGGGCGTCGAAATCGGCCTCGACGATGTTGCTCAGCATGGTCACCCCCTCCTCCAGCCGCACATAGGCGATGGCATAGGGCGCCCCGGCGCGGCGGGTGACGGAATAGGAGTAGATCGCGCCGCGGCCGCTGGCCGGCAGCCATTCGGTGGCATCCGAAAAGCAATAGGGGCAGATCGCGCGCGGATAGAAATGCAGCTTGCCGCAGTCGTTGCAGCGTTTCAGCAACAGCTTGCCGTCGTTGCAGCCCTGCCAGTAGGCGGCGCTCTCCAGCGTGATGGTGGGGTCGGGATACTGCCGGTCGCTCATGCGTCGTTACCTCCGAGAATGACGGTTGCCGCCCCGGTGCGCTGCGCGATCTGGCCGCCGGTGCCATGCGCCAGCGCCAGCCGGCAGTCGGGCACCTGCACCGCCGGATGCGCCTCGTGCCGCAGCTGGCGCACCGCCTCGATCACCTTGGTCATGCCGCCGCGGTTCGACGGGTGGTTGTTGCACAGCCCGCCGCCGTCGGTGTTGAACGGCAGCTTGCCGACGCCCGAGATCAGGTTGCCGTCGGCGACAAAGGCGCCGCCCCGGCCCTTGTCGCAAAAACCCAGATCCTCCAGCGCCTCCAGCACGGTGATGGTGAAACTGTCGTAGATCGAGACATAGTCCATATCCGTGGGCTTCAGCCCCGCCTCGGCAAAGGCGATCGGGCCGGAGCGCGCCGCGCCGGTGTAGGTCAGATCGACCTGGCCGGCGCTCAGATGCTTGATCGCCGCCCCCTGCCCCAGCACCTTGATGCAGCGGTCGCCCAGCGTCGCGGCGATCTCGGGGCCGACCATGACCAGCGCGCCGCCGCCGTCCGAGATCACGCAGCAGTCCATCCGGTGCAGCGGGTCGCTGATCATCGGCGAGGCCAGCACATCCGCCACCGTCACCACATCGCGCAGCATGGCGTGTTCGTTGTGCTGGGCGTGATGGCTCGCCGCCACCTTGATCCAGGCCAGCTGTTCCGAGGTGGTGCCGTATTCGTACATGTGCCGCATCGCGGCCATGGCATAGAGGTTGGTGACCATCGGCCCATAGGGCAGCTCGAACCCGCGTTCGGGCGCGTCCTCTCCGGTGGCGCGCGCGCCCAGCGTGCGCAGCCCCTCGGCGCGCGGCCGGCCCGCCAGCGTGATCAGCGCCACCCGGCATTTGCCCGCCGCAATCGCCTCCATCGCATGGCCGATGTGCACCAGATACGAGGAGCCGCCGGTCTCGGTGGTATCGGTATAGGTCAGGTTCAGACCCATGTATTCGGCCAGCGCCATGCCGCCCAGCCCCGGCACCGAGCCGTCGCAGAAGAAACCGTCGACATCGTCCTTGGTCAGCCCCGCATCGGCCAGCGCGCCGCGCGCCACCTCGGCATGCAGCTGCGCCAGCGACTTGTCGACTGCCTTGCGCGTCGGGTGTTCATAGACCCCCGCGATATATGCTTTCGCCTGTCTTGCCATTGCTCCCCCTCAATCGGATCTGGATGCTCCGGGATCTCTCCTCCCCCCGGGGCGGATGCGGCCTCAC
>JBFXGQ010000272.1:0-6459 GCA_050177915.1 Pseudodonghicola sp.
GCGCGGTCACCGAGATCAGCGGCCAGTCGCGCACCGCGGCGGCGCGCGCCGCGGGCGGGAAGGTCGACAGGATGGCGCGCCCGGCCGCGGTCGACAGCGCCGGCAGCCGCCGGCCCACCACGGTGGCGGCGAATTGCGTGCGCTTGCAGGGCAGCCGGTTGACGTAGATGATGTGATCGCCCGACAGCTCGGCCAGGTTGACGGTCTCGCCCAGCTGCTGGGACAGTTCGATCAGCCTGGGCATGGCGCGGGCGACCAGCGGATCGGACCAGTAATAGGCATAGGCCATCTGCAGCCAGGCATGCGACGGGCGGAACCGGCGGGTCACCGGATCCTTCTCCAGCATGCCCTCCATATGCAGGGTATTGGCCAGCCGCTGCGCCGCGCTTTTGTCCAGCCCGCTGCGCTGCGCCAGATCCGACAGCGACAGTTCGGTGTGCGATTCGTCAAAGGCGCGGAGCAGCCTGATGCCCTTCGCCAGGGCGCCGACAAAAAGCGTATTCTGTTTTTTTTCCATCAGCGTTCTTGTGCGGTGTGTCCCCCCGGAGGGATTTTTCTGTTGACGCGGAACCGGGGCCGAAGGCTAACTAAATCACATAAAGAACTTTCGTATCATAATGTAATACGAAAGCACAATATCAAACCGCGCCCACCGCGCATCACGACAGGGAGATGTCATGAAACGTTCCATTCTCAGATCGACCATCGCCGCCGTCGCTCTGGCGGCCAGCGCCGGGGCGGCTCTGGCCGACAAGGCCGAGGACACGCTGAACGTCGCCTTCACCAAGGAACTGGAGAACGTCGACAGCTACTTCAACTCGTCGCGCGAGGGCGTGGTGATGCAGCGCGCCGTCTGGGACGGGCTGATCTACCGCGACCCGATCACCAACGAATACAAGGGCAACCTGGCGACCTCCTGGACCTGGATCGACGACACCACGCTGGAGCTGAAGCTGCGCGAGGGCGTCACCTTCCACAACGGCGAGCCGTTCAACGCCGATGACGTGGTCTTCACCGTCAATTTCGTCGCCGACGAGGCCAATGGCGTGAAGACCCAGCGCAACGTGAACTGGATGAAATCGGCCGAGAAGGTCGACGATTACACCGTGCGCATCCTGCTGAAGGAAAAATTCCCGGCGGCGATCGAATTCCTGTCGGGTCCGGTGTCGATGTACCCGAACGAATATTACGCCGAGGCCGGCCCCTCGGACATGGGGCTGAAGCCGGTCGGCACCGGCCCCTACAAGGTGGTCGAAGTGGTGCCGGGCCAGCATTTCGTGCTGGAGAAGAACGAGACCTATCACGACAGCCCCAAGGGCCAGCCCGCCATCGGCAAGATCGACATCCGCACCATTCCGGACGTGAACACCCAGATGGCCGAGCTGTTCTCGGGCTCGCTGGACATGATCTGGCAGGTGCCGGCGGATCAGGCCGGCAAGCTGGCGCAGATGGGCCAGTTCACCGTGGCCAATGAATCCACCATGCGGGTGGGCTATCTGACCATGGACGCCGCCGGCCGCTCGTCGATGGAGCCGAACCCCTATACCGATGTCCGGGTGCGGCAGGCAGTCAACTATGCGATCGACCGTCAGGCCATCGTCGCGGCGCTGCTCAAGGGCAAGTCGCAGGTGGTCAACACCGCCTGCTTCCCGTCGCAGTTCGGCTGCGTCCAGGACGTGACCGCCTATGAGTACAACCCCGAGAAGGCCAGGGCGCTGCTGGCCGAGGCCGGTTATCCCGATGGCTTCACCACCGAGTTCTACGCCTATCGGGACCGCGAATATGCCGAGGCGATCGCCTCGTATCTGAACGCGGTCGGCATCAAGACCGACTTCAAGATGCTGCAGTATTCCGCCCTGCGCGAGTTGAACATGAAGGGCGAGGTGCCGCTGTCGTTCCTGACCTGGGGCAGCTATTCGATCAACGACGCCTCGGCGATGGTGAGCCAGTTCTTCAAGCACGGCTCGCTGGACGATGCCCGCGACGATCAGGTGCTGGCCGATCTGACCGTGGCCGACAGCTCGACCGATCCGGCGACCCGGGTCGAATTCTACGGCAAGGCGCTGCGCCGGATCGCCGATCAGGCCTATTGGGCACCGCTGTTCAGCTACAACACCAACTACGTGTTCAAGACCTCGGTGGACTATACCCCCACCGCGGACGAGGTGCTGCGCTTCACCACGATGAGCTGGAAGTAATCCCTTCGGGGTCGCACCGGGTGGCGGGCTTCGGCCTGCCGCCCGAACTTTTCCTGAAACACCGCCGCGACGGTCGCGCCGGCGCTATCCGGGTGGAGGCAAGCTAACGTGCTGCAGTTCATTCTGAAACGGCTGGGTCTGGCCATTCTGGTCGGCTTCACCGTGTCGTTCATCAGTTTCTCGCTGCTGTTCCTGTCGGGCGATCCGGCGGCGGCGCTGGCCGGCGAGGGCGCGAGCGGCACCGATATCGAGGCGATCCGCACGCTCTACGGCTTCGACCGGCCGATGCTGGTGCAATACGGCGACTGGCTGATGTCGGCGTTGCGCGGCGATTTCGGCGAAAGCTATTATTTCAAGCTGCCGGTCTCCAGCCTGATCGCCGAGCGGCTGTCGGTGACGATGACGCTGGGGGTTTGCGGCATCGCCTTCGCGCTGCTGACCGCGGTGCCGCTGGGGGTGGCCGCGGCAGTGCGGCCCAATTCGCTGATCGACCGCATCGCGCTGTTCCTGTCGGTGGCCGGGCAGGCGCTGCCCAGCTTCTGGTTCGGCCTGATCCTGATCGTCGTCTTCGCCATCAAGCTGGGCTGGCTGCCGCCCTCGGGCACCGCCACCTGGCGCCATTTCATCATGCCGACCATCGTGCTGGGCTATTACGCCATGCCGGCGATCATGCGGCTGACCCGCGCCGGCATGCTCGAGGTGCTGTCGTCGGACTATATCCGCACCGCGCGGGCCAAGGGCGCCTCGGAATTCCGGGTGATGTTCCGTCACGCGCTGCGCAATGCGATCATCCCGGTGGTGAGCCTGGCGGCGGTGCAGATGGGCTTCATGCTGGGCGGCTCGATCGTGGTGGAATCGATCTTCGCGCTGCATGGCGCCGGCTTCCTCGCCTGGGAGAGCATCGGCCGCAACGATCTGCCCACCGTGCAGGCGCTGATCCTGATCTTCTCGATGTTCTACATCGTCTTCACCTTTCTCGCCGACATCCTGAATGCCTGGCTCGACCCCCGTATGAGGAGCAGCTGACATGACCCGTGCCGACGTGAGCCATATGGACATGGACACCGATCCGCTGCTGGCCGAGATCGTGGGCCCGACGCCGGGGCAGCTGATGCGGCGGCGCGTCTTCGGCCATCAGGGGCTGCTGATCGGCGGCGCGGTGCTGGCGCTGCTGGCGCTGGTGGCGATCTTCGCGCCGCTGCTGGCGCCGCACGATCCCTATGCCCAGAGCCTGATGGCACGGATGCAGCCGCCGGTGTTCCTGGGCGGCAGTTGGGACCATCCGCTGGGCACCGACCACTTGGGCCGGGATTACCTGTCGCGGCTGATCTACGGCGCCCGGGTGTCGCTGCTGATCGGTCTGGTGGCGGCGACGATCTCGGGCGTGATCGGCACCGCGATGGGGGTCTCGGCCGGCTATTTCGGCGGCCGTGTCGATGCGCTGGTGACCTTCCTGATCAACGTGCGGCTGGCGATGCCGGTGGTGCTGGTGGCGCTGGCGGTGGTGGCGATCCTGGGCGGGTCGCTCAGCGTGGTGATCGGGGTGCTGGGGCTGCTGCTGTGGGATCGGTTCGCGGTGGTGATGCGGGCCTCGACCCTGCAGGTGCGGCAGCGCGAATATGTCGCCGCCGCCCGCGCCATGGGTGCCTCGGTGCCGCGCATCCTGCTGTCCGAGATCATGCCGAACATCGCCAACAACCTGATCGTCGTGGTCACGCTGGAGATGGCGCATGCGATCCTGCTGGAGGCGGCGCTCAGCTTCCTCGGCCTCGGCGTGCAGCCGCCGACGCCGAGCTGGGGGCTGATGGTCTCCGAGGGCAAGAACATGATGCTGTTCGAACCCTGGATGGTGCTGATCCCCGGCGCGGTGCTGTTCGTGCTGGTGCTGGCGATCAACCTGATGGGCGACGGGCTGCGCGACGTCACCGCCCCCGAGAACCGGAGCTGAGACGATGAGCGACCAATTGCTGAACGTGCGCAACCTGACCATCGACATTCCGGTCGGCGCCGGCACCCTGCACGCGGTGCGTGGCATCGACTTCGCGCTGAACCGGGGCGAGGTGCTGTGCATCGTCGGCGAAAGCGGGTCGGGCAAATCGCTGACCTCGCTGGCGCTGATGGGGCTCTTGGGCAAGCGGATCTCCTGCACCGCCGACCGGATGGAGTTCGACGGGATCGAGCTGCTCAAGGCCGGGGCGCGGCAGATGCGCGCCCTGCGCGGGGCGCGGATGTCGATGATCTTTCAGGAGCCGATGACCTCGCTCAATCCGGCCTATACCATCGGCGACCAGCTGATCGAGGCGATGCTGCTGCACCGCGACGTCAGCCGGGCCGCGGCACGGGCGCGGGCGGTCGAGCTGCTGGAGAAGGTCGGTATCACCGCCGCCGAAAGCCGGCTGGGGCAATATCCGCACCAGCTGTCGGGCGGGCTGCGCCAGCGGGTGATGATCGCCATGGCGCTGATGTGCGGGCCCGAGCTGATCATCGCCGACGAACCCACCACCGCGCTCGACGTGACGATCCAGGCGCAGATCCTGCGGCTGCTGATCGATCTGGTGCGCGAGATGGGCATGGCGATGATCCTGATCACCCACGATCTGGGCGTGGTCGCCCGCGTCGCCGACAAGGTGGCGGTGATGTATGCCGGCGAGCTGGTCGAGACCGGCGCCGCCACCGAGGTCTTCGACCGGCCGCTGCACCCCTATACCCGCGGGCTGCTGGGCTGCATCCCGCTGCCCGGCAAGACCGAGCGCGGCGCCCATCTGGGCACCATCCCGGGCATCGTGCCGTCGCTGGTGGGGCGGATCGAGGGCTGCGCCTTCCGCACCCGCTGCGATCAGGCGGTGCCGGCCTGCCGCGCGCCGATCCCGCTGCGCGAGGAGGCAACCCATCGCTTTCGCTGCGTGCATGCCGACGGCCGGCGCAGCGCCGCAGAGGAGATGGTCTGATGTTCGACGATGCCGCCAGCCAGCCGCCGGCGCTGGAAATCCGCAATGTCACCAAGACCTATTCGGTCAAGCAGGGGATGTTCGGCAAGCGCCGCCCGCTGACCGCGGTGCGCGACGTCAGCCTGTCGCTGCGCCGGGGCGAGGTGCTGGGGCTGGTGGGCGAATCCGGCTGCGGCAAGTCGACGCTCGCCAAGATCCTGCTGGGGCTGGAGGCGCCGACCACCGGCCAGGTGCTGGTCGATGGCGCGGCGCTGGGAACCCAGGACCGGCTGGCGCTGGCGCGGCGCATCCAGCCGATCTTTCAGGACCCCTACAGTTCGCTCAACCCGCGCAAATCGATCGCCGACATCATCTCGCTGCCGCTGCGCATCCATGGCATCGGCGATGCCGCCAGCCAGACCCGGGCGGTGCGCGAGATCCTCGATGTGGTCGGGCTGCCGGCGCGGGTGATGAACAGCTATCCCAGCCAGATGTCGGGCGGCCAGCGCCAGCGCGTCGCCATCGCGCGGGCGCTGATCATGAAGCCCGAGATCGTGATCTGCGACGAGCCGACCTCGGCGCTCGACGTCTCGGTGCAGAGCCAGATCCTCAACCTGCTGGGCGATCTGCGGCGCGAATTCGGGCTGACCTATCTGTTCATCTCACACAACCTCGCGGTGGTCGAGCATCTGGCGACCCGGGTGGCGGTGATGTACCTGGGCCGCATCGTCGAGGAGACCAACTCGGCCGATCTGTTCGAGGCCGCCGGTCATCCCTATACCCGGGCGCTGCTGAATTCTGTGCTGACGCCGGAGCCGCGGCTCGGCGTGCCGGAGACCCATCTGGGCATGGTCTATCCCAACCCGATCGACCCGCCCTCGGGCTGTGCCTTTCATCCGCGCTGCCCCAGGGCGACCGATATCTGCGCGCGGCAGGCGCCGCGCCCGGTGCCGACGCGGGACGGCCATGTGGAATGCCACCTTTACGACCCGCAAACCCCGATGTTCGAACGGAGCTGACGCCATGAGCACCTCGCTGTCCCGCACCCAGACCGTCGCCAAGACGGTGATCGAAACCGAGGGCGGCGTGGTCGCCGCACAGCACAGCCTGGCCGCGCAGGCCGGGGCCGAGGTGCTGGCCGCCGGCGGCGACGCGGTCGATGCCGCTGTCGCCACCTCCTTCGTGTTCGGGGTGCTGGTGCCGTGGATGAGCGGCCCGGCGGGCGGCGGGGCGATGATGCTGTGGCGCGCCGACCAGGGCGTGGCTATCGCGCTGAACCACGGCATGCGGGCGCCGGCCGGGCTGAATATCGCGGTTTACCCGCTGTCGGGGCG
>JBFXGQ010000273.1:0-6454 GCA_050177915.1 Pseudodonghicola sp.
TGCGGGACATGGTGCAGAACCACCTGATGCAGCTGCTGTGCCTGATCGCGATGGAGCCGCCGGCGAAATTCGAACCCGACGCGGTGCGCGATGAAAAGCTCAAGGTGATCCGGGCGCTGGACGCGGTGAAGCCGCATCACATCGTGCGCGGCCAATATGCCGCCGATCCGGCGCATCCCGACGCCGGGCACGGCTATCGCGACGAGGTCGGCAATCCGCGCAGCACCACCGAGAGCTATATCGCGCTGAAGACCCATATCAGCAACTGGCGCTGGGCCGGCACGCCGTTCTATCTGCGCACCGGCAAGCGGCTGGTGGCGCGGTCTTCGGTGATCAACGTGATGTTCAAGGATGCGCCGCATTCGATCTTCGGCGCCCATGCCGGCCAGCATGCCAATGTGCTGTCGATCCGGCTGCAACCGAACGAGGGCATCACCCTGCATGTGACCATCAAGGAGCCGGGGCCGGGCGGCATCCGGCTGACCGACGTGCCGCTCGACATGACCTTTGCCGAGGCGCTGGGGCCCGATGGGCGCGATCCCGCCGATGCCTATGAACGGCTGATTATGGACGTGATCCGGGGCAATCAGACGCTGTTCATGCGCGGTGACGAGGTCGAGGCCGCCTGGGCCTGGACCGACCCGGTGATCGCGGGCTGGCAATCGCGCGGCGATGTCCCTAAACCCTATGCCATCGGCAGCACCGGGCCGGTGGACGCCGATCTGCTGATGAAGCGCGACGAACGCAGGTGGCGGGGGATCAACCCATGAATCTCGTTGAATATCCGGACCGCGAAATGCTGGCGATCGACTTGGCCAACCAGCTGGCGGGCGAGCTCAGGATGCATCTGCAGGCCAATGACACCGCCTCGCTGGCGGTGCCGGGGGGCACCACGCCGGGGGCGGTGTTCGACGCGCTCTGCGCCGCCGATATGGACTGGGACCGGGTGCATGTGTTTCCCACCGACGAACGCTGGGTGGCGCCGGATCATCCGCGCTCGAACGGCAGGCTGATTGCCGAGCGGCTGATCACCGGGCGCGCCGCGGCGGCGCGGCTGCTGCCGCTCTATGCCGCGGCCGAGACGCCCGAGGCGGCGCTGCCCGAGATCGCCGCGCGGCTGCAGCCGGAGCTGCCGATCTCGGTCCTGCTGCTGGGCATGGGCGAGGATATGCACACCGCCTCGCTGTTTCCCGGCGCCGCGGGGCTTGAGGCGGCGCTGGCGCCCGATGCGCCGGTACTGGCGGTGCTGCGGCCCGAGACCGTGCCTGAGGCGCGGATCAGCCTGACGGCGCCGGTGCTGGACGGTGCGATGTCGAAACATCTGGTCCTCTATGGCGCTGCCAAGCGCGCGGCGTTAGACAGGGCCCTGTCGCTGCCGCCGGAGGAAGCCCCGGTGCAGGCGATCTTGAACAACACGACAGTGCATTGGTCGGAATAGATTATAATTTACGGATGAGGATATAGCATGTGGGCGGATTTGAAGGCCCTGCGGGAGCAGACGCAGGGGCGCAGAATCGCTGAGCTTTTCGCCGAGGATCCCGCGCGCGCCGAGCAGTTCAGCGCCGCGGCGGGGGATCTGAGGCTGGATTACTCCAAGACGCAGATCGACGCGGCGATACGGACCGCGCTCTGTGCGCTCTGCGATCACCGCGATCTGGCGGCGCGCCGGGCGGCGATGTTCGCCGGCGACAAGATCAACGATACCGAAGGCCGCGCGGTGCTGCATACCGCGCTGCGCAATCTCGATGACGGCCCGGTCTTCGTCGACGGCAAGAACGTGATGCCCGGGGTGCGCGACACGCTGGCGCGGATGCATGAATTTGCCCGCGCCGTGCGCAGCGGCGCGGTGACCGGCACCGGCGGGTCGATCACCGATGTGATCAGCATCGGCATCGGCGGCTCGGACCTGGGGCCGGTGATGGCGACGCTGGCGCTGGCACCCTATCACGACGGGCCGCGGCTGCATTACGTCTCGAACGTCGACGGGGCGCATATCGCCGACACGCTGCGCGGGCTCGATCCGACGCGGACGCTGATCAACGTCGCCTCCAAGACCTTCACCACCGTCGAGACGATGACCAACGCCTGCACCGCCCGCGACTGGATGCAGGCCGGCGGCGGCGATCCGGGCCGGCAGTTCGTGGCGATCTCGACCGAGCCGGAGCGGGCAGGGGCCTTCGGCATCCCGCCCGAGCGGGTGTTCGGCTTCTGCGACTGGGTCGGCGGGCGGTTCTCGATCTGGGGGCCGATCGGGCTGCCGCTGATGCTGGCGGTCGGGCCCGGCGTGTTCGAGGATTTCCTGCGCGGCGGCCAGGCGATGGACCGCCATTTCCGCGCCGCCCCCTGGGCCGAGAACCTGCCGGTGCTGCTGGCGCTGGTCGGGCTGTGGCACAGCCAGGCCTGCGGCTATCCCACCCGCGCGGTGGTGCCCTATGACCAGCGGCTGGGGCGGCTGCCGGCCTATCTGCAGCAGCTCGAGATGGAATCGAACGGCAAGTCGGTGGCGATGGACGGCGCGCCGGTCGAGGGGCCGACCGGCCCGGTGGTCTGGGGCGAGCCCGGCACCAACGGCCAGCACGCCTTTTTCCAGCTGCTGCATCAGGGGCCGGCGGTGGTGCCCTGCGAATTCCTGGTGGCGGCACAGGGGCACGAGCCCGAGCTGGCGCATCATCACCGGCTGCTGGTGGCCAATTGCCTGGCCCAGTCCAAGGCGCTGATGGTCGGCCGCAGCCTGGAACAGGCGCGCGCCATGATGGCGGCGCAGGGGCTGGCGGGCGAGGAGCTGGAGCGGCAGGCGCGGCACCGGGTGTTCCCGGGCAACCGGCCCTCGGTCACGCTGAGCTATCCGCGGCTCACCGCCTTCGTGCTGGGCCAGATCGTGGCGCTCTATGAACACCGGGTGTTCGTCGAGGGGGTGATCCTCGGCATCAACTCCTTCGACCAGTTCGGGGTCGAGCTGGGCAAGGAGATCGCCACATCGCTGGCGGAGGTGCTGGCCGGCGAAAGTGCCGGCAGCGATCTGGACAGCTCCACCGCGGCGCTGGTCGCCTATCTGCGCGGCCACGGCTGCTGACCCTGACCGCGTCGCGCGGGGGCCTCAGCCCTCGCGCTGCGCGCCCTCGACCCGGATCAGATGGTCGCAGAGCGCCGCCGGCAGCGGATAGCGCGAGGCGGGATCGCCGGGCCGCTGCAGCACCGCGATCACCATCAGCGTGGCACGCAGGTCGCCCGACCAGATCTGCTGCTCCAGCGTATAGGAATTGGTGCGAAAGGCCGCGACCCGGGCGGTGACGATGTAATCCTCGCCCGCCAGCATCTCCTTGACATAGCGGATGGTGGCGCTGTGCAGCGCCACCCGCGGCCGCGGCGCGTCGCCGTAGAACGGGTGGAAGACCCGGTTCAGATGCTCGACCCGGGCCCGTTCGAACCATTCCATGTAGGACTTGTTGTTGACATGGCTCTGGGTGTCGAGCTCGGAGAACCGGACCCGGTCGGCGATCGCCAGCGGGAACGGGTGGGGCAGACCATGGCCGAGTTGTTCCTCGGCGGTCAGCGGGATATGATAACGCAGCTCCATGCCGATTGCCTACGATGGCGCCCCCGCCGCCGCAAGCCCCCGCGAAAGTCCGCCGAATGGCCGTAACCCCGCCCTTGCCTGCGATATTCCGGCGCGCCGCGTCGATCTGCCGGGACGTCAGTCCTTGCCAAGGACCGATCCCGTTTGGCATGGACATGGCATGGGAAGGAGAAGGACGGCGCGCCGCATGGCGATACCGTTCACCATCCAGCACATGCGACAACAACGCGCCCTCGCGGCCCGAACACTTACTGATGAGGAGTCTGCCATGCTGGGTCAGATGATGACCAAACCCCTGCTGATTTCGTCGCTGATCGAGCATGCCGCTCGCTATCATGGCGAAACGCCGATCGTATCGGTGAACACCACCGGCGGCGGGGTCGAACATACCACCTGGGGCACGGTGGCCAAGAACGCCCGCAAGCTGGGCTCGGTGCTGAGCGGGCTGGGCATGGAACCGCAGGCGCGCTGTGCCACCATCGCCTGGAACAACCGTCGCCATCTCGAGATCTACTATGGCGTCTCCGGTGCCGGCTTCGTCTGCCACACCATCAACCCGCGTCTGTTCCCCGAGCAGCTGGTCTATATCGTCAACCACGCCGAGGATAAGGTGCTGTTCATCGAGGCCACCTTCCTGCCGCTGGCGGTGAACCTGCGCGACCAGATGCCGACGCTGGAGCATATCGTGCTGATGGGGCCGCGCGACGCGACACTGGCCACCGAATACCCCTGGCTTGAGTTCTATGACGAGTTCATCGCGCCCGGCGACGAAAACTTCGTCTGGCCGGAGTTCGACGAGAACACCGCCTCCAGCCTGTGCTATACCTCGGGCACCACGGGCCACCCCAAGGGCGCGCTCTATTCGCACCGCTCGACCATGCTGCACAGTTTCGCCTCGAACACCCGCGACGTGATCGGTTATTCGGCGATGGATGTGGTGATGCCGGTGGTGCCGATGTTCCACGTCAACGCCTGGGGCGCCCCCTATGCCTGCGCCATGTCCGGCAGCGCGCTGGTGATGCCAGGGCCCGACCTGCATGGCGAGGCGCTGGTCAACCTGATCGACAACCACGGCGTCACCTGCGCCATGGGCGTGCCGACGATCTGGCTGGGGCTGCTGGCCCATGCCAAGAAGTCCGGTTCGAAACTGGAAAGCCTTGAGCGCACGGTGATCGGCGGTTCGGCCTGCCCGCCGTCGATGATCGCCGAATTCCGCGACGGCTACGGGGTGGAGACGATCCACGCCTGGGGCATGACCGAGCTGAGCCCGCTGGGCAGCGCCAACCAGCCGCTGGCCAAGCACAAGGCGCTGCCGATCGAGGACCAGCACCGTCTGCGCGAGAACCAGGGCCGGCCGCCGTTCGGCATCGAGCTGAAGATCGTCGACGAGGACGGCCACGACCTGCCGCATGACGGCGTGATGCAGGGCGACCTGATGGTGCGCGGCCACTGGGTGATGAACGGCTATTTCCGCATGGACGAGACCAAGGCGCTGCACGACGGCTGGTTCTCGACCGGCGATGTGGTGACGCTGGATCCCGACGGTTACATGACCATCCGCGACCGCTCCAAGGACATCATCAAGTCGGGCGGCGAATGGATCAGCTCGGTCGAGCTGGAGAACATCGCGGTGGCGCATCCCAAGCTGGCCAATGCCGCGGTGATCGGCGTGCCGCATCCGAAGTGGGACGAGCGCCCGCTGCTGGTGGCGGTGCCGGCCGAGGGCGAGAGCCCCAGCGAGGAAGAGCTGCTGGCCTTCTACGACGGCAAGATCGCCAAGTGGCAGGTGCCGGACCGGGTGATCTTCACCGACGCGCTGCCGCTCAACGCCACCGGCAAGGTGCTGAAGCGGACCCTGCGCGACCAGTTCAAGGACGCGCTGACCGGCGCCGAGTAAGGCCGGGCGGGACGGAATTGCTCGGGCCTGAGCACCTTGGGCCTGAGCACCTTGGACCTGAGCACCACGGGCCTGAGCACCACGGGCCTGGGCACCGTGCCGGATCGGAGGCGGGCAAGTCCCGCCTCCCTTCGTTTCGGCCCCGCGGCGGGGTCACTCCCACGAGCGCTTGCGCGTGTCCGACTGCGCCGGTGCGGTCATCAGCGGCGCCGGCTCGGGCGGCAGCGCACAGCCGCGCTTCTCCATCTGCGCGGTGATCGCGTCGTAATGCCCCTTGGCGGTCGACAGCGGCGTGGCGTTATCCTTGGTTGTGGCCAGCGCGAAGGCGGCGGGCCAGAACAGCAGCAGCGCGACGCCGGTCGCCACCGCATCGGTGGTCGCGGCCTCTTTCTGCTCCTGGGTCAGGGTGTTGACCTGCCGGACAATCGCATTCCGCTCGGCCATCAGCTGATTGCAGCTGCGATTTTCATAAGTGGACGGGCTGACGTAGCTGGCCGAGATCTTGTCGGGCTGCTGGGCGCAGGCGGACAGCGCCAGCACGGTTGAAAGGACCAGTGCGGAACCGGATTTCTTCATAGTCTTACTCGCATTCAATTTGGGAAATTCGTGCCTCTGGCCACCCCGATGATAACGGTCTCGTGCCTCTGGCGCGTCTGGCGACGGTAGAGAGGATATCGGTTTGATACAAGTATGGGACGAGTTTCGCCGCCTCTGGACGACGCTACGTCAACCTCGGGGCACAGCCCGGCCAAGGAGGCAGCGCGCCGCGGTGCGCGCTGCCTCCAGTCTTGCCAATCTGCGACGGTCGACTAGAGCAGAAAGTCGGTGTCAGCGAGACGGTATGTCCCGTCCAGCGTCAGCCTGAAGTCGGCTATGCCATCGCCGTTCACGTCCCCGGCAACAAGGGTGTTTCCCTTGCTGCTCCAGACCCTGAGTTCCCCCGCGGTGCCGGAGAAGGCGGCGGTGCCGATCAGGTCGAA
>JBFXGQ010000274.1:0-6446 GCA_050177915.1 Pseudodonghicola sp.
GCGGTTGCTGTTCGACATCGGGCGGGGGGCCACCATCCGGCTGGCGCAGTTGCAGATCCCGCTGGGATCGGTGGATGCGCATTTCATCACCCATTTCCACTCCGACCACCTGTCGGGGCTGACCGATCTGTGGGGCACCGGCTGGCTGCCCACCAATTTCGGCGGGCGCAAGACCCCGATGGTGATCTACGGACCCGAGGGCACGCGGGAGATGACCGATCATCTGACCCAGGCCTTCCGCCGCGATATCGAGATCCGCATCGCGGACGAACTGCTGCCGCCCGCGGGGATCGCCTTCGACGTGACCGAGATCGCGCCGGGTCCCGTCTATGACAGGGACGGGGTGACCGTCACCGCCTTTGAGGTGCATCACGGCGACCTGATCAAGCCGGCGATGGGGTATCGGATCGGCTATGACGGCAAGACCGTGGTGATCAGCGGCGACACCACCTATGATCCGCGGATCGCCGAACAGGCCGGCGGCGCCGATCTGCTGATCCACGAGGTCGCCAGCATCGACCCCGGGCTGATCGAGAAATTCCCGCGCCTGGTCGAGATCGGCCATCACCACACCCTGCCGGAGGAGGCGGGCCGCATCTTTGCCGCCGCCCGGCCGAAGCTGGCCGCCTATTCGCATATCATCCTGGTGCAGCCGGGGCAGGGCATCGGCAAAGAGCTGGACGTGACCCCGCTCCTCACCCGGACCCGAGAAACCTACGACGGGCCGCTGATCGCGGGCGAGGATCTGATGTCCTTCACCATTTCGGACCGGGCGGTGACCGTCACCGGACCCGACGGCGCGCAGGTCATGCGGGTCGAATAGCCATCAGCAAGGGAGCGCCGGACATGGCACGCAAAGTCATCATCACCTGCGCGATCACCGGCAGCATTCACACGCCGTCGATGTCGCCGCACCTGCCGGTCACGCCGGACCAGATCGCCGCCGCCTCGGTCGAGGCGGCGGAGGCCGGCGCGGCGGTGATCCACCTGCACGCCCGCGACCCCGAAACCGGCCGGCCGGAGCAGACGCCGGAGCGGTATATGGAGTTCCTGCCGCGGATCAAGCAGCAGACCGGGGCGATCCTGAACATCACCACCGGCGGCGGGCTGGGCATGTCGATGGACGAACGCCTCGCCCCCGCGCTCCGGGCCGAGCCCGAGATCGCCTCGATGAACATGGGCTCGTTCAACTTCAACATCTCCGGCGCGGTGCGGGCGATGCGGGAACCCGCGCACGACTGGGAACGCCCCTATCTTGAGGCGAGCCGCGATCTGATCCTGTCCAACACCTTCGCCCAGATCGAACGCGCCATGCGCGAGCTGGGCGACAAGGGGACACGGTTCGAGTTCGAATGCTACGATGTCGGCCATCTCTACAACCTTGCCCATTTCGCCGACATGGGACTGGTGAAGCCGCCGTTCTTCGTGCAGCTGATCTTCGGCATCACCGGCGCCATCGGGCCGGACCCGGAAAATCTGATGCACATGAAATCCACCTGCGACCGGCTGTTCGGGGCCGACTACCGGTTCTCGGTGCTCGGCGCCGGGCGGCATCAGTTCCCGCTGATCACCATGGGCGCGGTGCTGGGCGGCAACGTCCGGGTCGGGCTGGAGGACAACCTCTATCTGAACAAGGGCGAACTGGCGCCGTCGAATGCCGCGCAGGTGGCCAAGATCCGCCGCATCCTGACCGAACTGGGGCTGGAGGCCGCGACGCCGGACGAGGCGCGCACGATGCTGGGCACCAAGGGTGCCGATCTGGTGAACTTCTGATGCTGGACCTGTTTCACGCGCCCGGCTCCTGTTCGCTGGGCATCCGGGTGATCCTGGAGGAGATCGGCGCGCCCTACGCGCTGCATCAGATCGACCTCGCCAAGGGCGAACAGCGGGGCGAGGCGTATCGCCGGCTGAACCCCAAGGGCAAGGTGCCGGCGCTGCGGCTGCCCGACGGCACCGTGCTGACCGAGTTCCAGGCGATCGCCTTCTGGCTGGCCCAGAGCCATCCGTGGGCGGCGCTGCTGCCCGCCGGGATCGAGGCGCAGGCACGGGCCTGCGAGGCGCTGGATTTCATGGTGGGCAGCCTGCACATGCGCGGCTTCACCCTGGCGCTGGTGCCCGGCAAATTCGTCACCGATCCGCAGGCGCAGGCGGAGCTGCGCGCGCATGGCCTCACGGTCGCGGCCGAGGGGTTGGCGCATCTGGCGCAGGTCATGGGCGATGCCGACTGGCTGCTGGGCGACTACGGCATCGCCGACGCGGCGCTGTTCTACCTGATCAGCTGGGCGGAGCGGGCGGGGATGGCACTGCCCGAAAATCTGGCCGGGTTCCACCGCCGCATGCTGGCGCGCCCGGCGGTGCAGCGGGCGCTGGAGCCCGCCTCGGCCGGTTGAGGCCGGCCCGCAAGACATCAACCGCGGCGCTGCCCGAGAAGGGGCGGCGGCCGTGCCGGAAAGGGAGGAGAGGACAATGCACAGGGATCGAAGCGAGACCGACTTCGACGTGATCCAGATCGGCTACGGGCCGGTCAGCAAGGTGTCGGCGCTGCTGCTCGACCGCATGGGCTGGCGCGTCGGCGTGTTCGAACGCCATGGCGAGCTCTATCCGCTGCCGCGCGCGGTCTGCATCGACCATGAGGTCTTTCGGGTGCTGCATGCCGCGGGGCTGGGGCCGATCGCCGATGCGGTCACCGACCCGGCGCCGGTCTATCGCTGGTACAATGCAGACTGGCAGGAGCTGCTGGCGCTGGACTGGACCGGCTCTTCGGTCTCCGGCGGGCGGGAGGTGAATTTCGTCCATCAGCCGACCTTCGAACGCGCGCTGGATGCCGAGGCGAAGCGGCGCGCCAATATCGCGCTGCATTTCGAACAGGAGTGCGTCGGCATCGACCAGGCGCCCGACCATGTCACCCTGCGCATCCGCGACACGACGACGGGCGAGGTGCGCAGCCATACCGCGCGCTATGTGATCGGCATCGACGGCGCCAACAGCTTCGTGCGCGAAAGCCTGGGCATCCCGCGCACCGATCTGGGGTTCGAGGCCGACTGGCTGGTGGTCGACTTCCTGCTGCGTCCGGGGCTGACCGCGACCGATCTGGGGCTGATCGAAAGCGGCCAGTACTGCAACCCGAAGCGGCCCACCACCATCGTGCCCGGCGGCTCCGAGAACGGCCGCGTCTGCCGGCGCTGGGAGTTCATGCGGTTGCCGCATGAGACGCCCGAGGAGATGGTCGAGGAGGCCAAGGTCCGGGATCTGCTGGGCGACTGGATCAAGCCCGAGCAGGGCGATCTGGTGCGCCATGCGCTCTATACCTTCCGGTCGCTGGTGGCGGACCGCTGGCGCGACGGGCGGATCTTTCTGGCCGGCGATGCGGCGCATCTGATGCCGCCCTTCATGGGGCAGGGCATGTGCGCCGGGCTGCGCGACGTCTGGAACCTGGCGTGGAAGCTCGACCGGGTGATGCGGGGCGCCGCCGGCGATGGCCTGCTCGACACCTACGAGCCCGAGCGCAAACCGCATGTCACCGATGTGATCGAGGCCTCGATGTTCCTCGGCTCGATCATCTGCATCCCCGACGAGGACAGGGCGGCCGAGCGCGACGAGATGTTCCTCAGCGGCAAGGCACCGCCGCCGGCGCCTTTCCCGATCCTCACCGACGGCCTGCTGGCGCGCGACGGCCGCGGCGCGGTGATCGACCCGGGGGGAGAGCTGGCGCCGCATGGCACCGTGCGCTACCGCCGCCGCACCGGGCGGTTCGACGCCATGGTGCCGCCGGGCTTCACCCTGATCCTGAACGGCGGCATCGCCCTCGGGGATCTGAGCGCCGACAGCCGCGCCACGCTCGATGCGCTGGGCGTCGCGGTGGTCGAGGTGGCGCCGCGGACCACGGCGCGCGACGACCAGATCGCCGATACCCAGGGGCAGATCCTGCCGTTCATGGCGGCGCGGGGCCTGAATGCCATGCTGGTCCGCCCGGATTTCTTCCTGTTCGGCGGCGCGGCAGAGGCCGCTGGTCTGGACCGCATCCTTGCGGACCTGGCCCGGCAGGCCGCGGCGTTGGGGCTGATGGAGACGGGGGCGGCGGCGGTTCGGATCTCAGCCTGATCGGCGGCGGGCGGCGTTACGACGCCGCCTCGGCCGCGGGCTGGCCGTCCCGCGCCAGATGCGCGTCCAGCAGGATCTTGCGGGTCTGCGACAGGTGGGCGCGCATCGCCGCGACGGCCGCATCGGTGTCGCGGGCGATGGCGGCATCGGCGATCGCCCTGTGTTCGCCGTTCAGGTCCCGTTGCAGCCGGCTGATCGAGGCGGTGGCGCTGCGATAGCGTTCCGACTGGGCAAACAGCGAGTCGCGGATCCGCAGCAGCCAGGGGCTGTCGCAGGCGGCGACCAGCGCCTCATGAAACCGCTGATGCGCGTCGACCCAGTCGGGGTTGAGCGCGGCCGGATCGGCGGGGTCGTAGACCGGGATGCGGGTGACCTCGAACAGGGTCGACACGATGCCGGTCTCCCATTTCAGGTCGCCGTGCTGGATGGCGCTTTTCAGGCATTCGGTCTCGATCAGGATACGGGTGCGGGTCAAGTCAACCAGATCCGCCTCGGTGATCGGGGCGACACTAAAGCCCTTGTTGGTCTCGGTGATCGCCAGCCCCTCGGAGCTGAGCCGCGACAGCGCCTCGCGCACGGCGCCGAGGCTGAAGCCGAGCAGGGCGACCAGATCGGAGATCTTGATCTTCTGCCCCGGCTTCAGCCGGCCCGACAGGATGTCGGAGCGGATCTGCTCATAGGCCTGGGCGGTCATCGTCTGACCTTTCGCCTTGGGCATGGCGGCCACCTTCTGCTGTATCTGCGCGGACCCGAGCGGGGGACAGGCCGCGCGCAGGTGAGTTCGGGTGTAGATAATGTATTTTGGCGGGGTTTTTTACAAGGCGTGCCCTTGCGGCATTGAAAATATATTTTCCGGGCGGGCGCCCCGTTCGATCCGTCCCCGCGGGCAGGCTGGCCAGATCGCCGCGCGCCGCCTACACAGGAGCGTCACGTCAAGGAGGCCCGCCATGACCCGTTTCCCGCCGCTGTCCGATGCCGACTGGCCCGGCGAGATCGCTGATCTCGCCCAGGGCTTCGCCGGCCGGCTGAACGTCTATCGGGTCATGGCGCACAACCCGGCGCTGCTGCGCGCCTGGACCGGGCTGCGGCAGCATGTGGTGATCGACAATGCCCTGGGCGCGCAGCGCAGCGAGGTGGCGATCCTGCGCACCGGGGTGCGGCTGGGCTCGTCCTACGAATGGAACCAGCACATCAGCCGCGCCCGCGCCTGCGGCATGGCGGATGCGCGCATCGCCAGTATCGCCGGGCCGCTGTCGGAGATGACGGCGGAGGATGCGGTGATCGCCGGCGCGGTGGACGAGCTGTTCCGCGACAAGCGCCTGTCCGAGGCGCGCCAGACGGCGCTGCTGGATCTGGTCGGCACCGCCGGTCTCTTCGACCTGATCGCCACCGTCGGCATGTACAGCACGCTGGGCTATATCCTGAACAGCTGCGACACGCCGCTGGATGACGATGTCGCCGCCGAGCTGGCGGCGCAGCCCTTTGCCGGCGACCCCGGGGCGGAGTGATCGGCGCCCGGACGCCGGCGCCGCGCCGGCGGTCAGCTCTTCGGTTCGGGGAATGCGACCGAGCCGCCGTGATCGGCCCAGGTCGAGAAGCCTTCGCGCAGATGGGCGCAGGCGAAGCCCATGTCGTTCAGCGTCGCCGTGGTCAGCGCCGAGCGCCAGCCCGAGGCGCAGTGAAACACGAATGTCTTCTCCTCGCCGAAGATCGGCTTGAAATAGGGGCTGTCGGGGTCGACCCAGAACTCCACCATGCCGCGCGGGCAGTGGAAGCTGCCGGGGATGAAGCCCGAGCGCTGCCGTTCGCGCACGTCGCGCAGATCGACCACCACCACATCGGGATCGTCGAGCATGGCGATCAGGTCCTTGGTTTCGATTTCCTCGATCCGGGCGCGGGCGGCTTGTACCATCTCGCTTACCGGGGTTGTCAGCTTGGCCATGTGAATCTCCGTCTTTGGCAGGTCGGGGGTGGCGTCATTCGGCGCCGTCGGATGTCGCGAAGTGGCAGCGGACCTGCCGGCCGTCGGGCAGCCGGCGCAGCTCGGGCTCGGCCTGATTGCACAACGCCTGCTGCGCCGGGCAGCGGCCATAAAGGCGGCAGCGGGTGCCGCTGGGGGCGATCGGGCTTTGCGGCTCGCCGTCCAGCTTGATGCGGCCGCGCCTGGCGCCTGCGCGCAGGATGGGGATCGCCGACAGCAGCGCCTGGGTATAGGGATGCGCCGGGCGATGGAACAGCGGGTCGGTGTCGCCGCTTTCGACGATCTGGCCCAGATACATCACTGCGATCCGGCCGCACAACAGCCGCACCACGTTCAGGTCGTGGCTGACGAACAGCAGAGCCAC